>JAGABO010000184.1 GCA_017614655.1 Treponema sp.
ACTACACCAAGGTTTGAAGCCAGATGGCCGCCGTTATGAGAAACAACTTCTATGATTTTCTGCCGCATTTCTTCCGCAAGCAGGGGAATTTTCTCCTGTGGAAGATTCTTTAAATCCTGCGGTGATTTTATATTCTGAAGGATCAAAATGAATTCCTGAAAAAAAAGACCGCAGTACATAGCCAGAACTGCGGTCCATTTAATCCGCCGGGTAATTACTTACTCTTATGGCGGTTTCTTCTAAGCTTCTTCTTTCGCTTATGTGTCGCTATCTTTGCGCGCTTTCTTTTCTTTCCACAGGGCACGATAGAACTCCTTACTAATTAGTAGCGTAATTATTGCCTTTTTTTGTGTTTTAGTCAAGAGTTCTGCACGCCTAAAAAAACTTAAAAAAGATCAAGCAGGAGCGTGTTTAAAAAAAGAAGTCCGTCTGCCGTTAAAGAGGCGCGGCCGTCTTTGTAAACGGCTTTTCCTTCAGAAACGAACTGATTCCAGATACGGCTTTCGTTTAAAAGTAAAGACAGGTCTTTTCCATAGCGTTCCCTGAAATCTGCTTCACTTACTCCATTTATTGTGCGTAAGCCCATCATAAGAAACTCTTCAGAAAGTTCCCCTTCTTTTAAGTGTTCTTCTGTTCGAGGAGCCTTTCCGGCTTTATATGCTTTTCTTCTTTCTTCGTCCGGTAAATTCCAGAAAGCAATGTATGAATCAACATCTTCTGTATTTGTCCACCTTAACTTCCTTCCGTAAAAAGTACCCGTTGCCCCAGCTCCTGCTCCTGCATAATCGGCCTGTTTCCAGTATCTTGAATTATGAACGGCTTCAAAACCGGGAAGAGCAAAATTGGAAACCTCATACTGAACAAAACCATTTTTAAAAAGAAAATCTCGGCCTTTAAGCCACTGACCGTCGGCAGAATCAAAATCATAGTCTTCGTTTTTAAAGCGAGAGTATAAGGGAGTTCCTTCCTCCAGGGAAAGCGAATAAAGTGAAACATGTGAAGGCTTATACGAAAGGATTTCTTCCAGAGAAGCAAGGAATTTCTCTTCATTTCCTAACGAACGTTCATACGGAAGGCCCGCGATTGCATCAAGTGAAAGCTTTTTTTTCCAAAAGGAGGCGACCGTCCGTAAGGCTTTACGTGCTTTTTCTGCAGTACACCGTCGTCCACAGCCGGAAAGGGCCTTATCATCAAGACTCTGAATTCCGAGAGAAATGCGGTCAACTCCGGAAGACTCAAGGGCACAAAGCTTTTCTTCCGTAAGCGTTTCCGGGTTCATTTCGAAGGTAATTTCAAGTGGCTCTGGAACAAGAAAGGGCTTTAATCCGCAGAACAGCTCCTCAATCTGGGAAGCACTAAGAAGCGACGGAGTTCCGCCCCCGACATAAACGGTATCAAAAAGAATGTTGTTTTCCAGGGAATGCAGGGACACTTCATTTAATATTGCGTGAACATAGGCATCGGGTACAGAAACTGACTCCCTGCTGAAGAAGTCACAGTAACCGCATTTTTTTAGACAGAAGGGAATATGTATATAGAGGGAAGTTCCGCTCAATTTCTAGAACACCCTGAATTTTCTGAACGGGAAATATTCAAGAATAACGCGGCCTAAAAAACGCTCCCCTTTTACCGGGCCGAAGTGTCTTGAATCTACGGCATGAATACGGTTATCGGCAAGTACAAAGTATTCATCCTTTGAAAGCTTACGTTCTTCCATAGAATCTGAACTTCCTATTGAATCCCAGTTTTCCGGAACGTCATAAATGTGAATGTCGTAAGGTTTTTCTGCAAGTTCAAATTCACTGAGGAAATGTTCGCTGCCTTCGGGTTTTATGTAGAGTATATAGTCTTTCATGTAGATTGAATCGCCCGGAAGTGCCAGAACACGCCTTATGGATTCGGTTCCCGTAGTTGAATCAGAATACTCAAAGGGAGAAAACTGCTGGGCTGTAAAAAGACGGAAAAGTGCATTGCGAATTTTTGCAGCCGTCGAAAAAGTCTGACCGTCTGAACGCGAAATATAAAAAACCTGACCTCTTTTGGGAGACTTATCCAGGGGAGTTACAAAGACAGCACTGTTAGCAGAGATTCCGCTTTCCATTGAATCAGAGCGGACAAATACCGGAAAAAGAAGAAAATCCATGGCAACCGTAAGAACAAGACCGATGCAGAGAACAACTGCAATGCGTCTTATGGTACGCTTTCTGCGCTTTTCCTTCATTTCGTATGAATATTCATAGACACTCTGCTTCATGCGCAAAACTATACACCAAAAACACAATTACAGCAAGATTGTCACGGTTTCATCATTAAAAACTCTTCCAGGCATTAAACAGATTTTGAAACCGCTGCAATAATGTCAGGAATGCTTTCAAAGTCTGTTTAATACATTCGCGATTTTTTCATACCTAATCCTTCCAGGATTGTGTAATAATATTGTATTTTCGGTGTTTTTCATTTATAGTAGGAAGGATGTCAGACGGTAAGAAGATTATTGCAGAAAACAGAAAAGCCCGGTTTAACTATACGGTGGAAGACTCGATTGAATGCGGAATTGCCCTTCTGGGAACAGAGGTAAAGAGCGTAAAGGAAGGACAGATTTCCTTTGCAGACAGTTTTGCACTCATAGAGAACGGTGAAGTATGGCTTCAGAACTTTCATATTGCACAGTACATGTTTTCTTCGATATTCAGCCATGATCCGGACAGGAAAAAGAAGCTTCTGCTTCATAAAGATCAGATTAAGCGTCTGATCCGCAAGGTAGAAGAAAAAGGCTGTACCCTAATACCGCTGGACTTTTACCTTAAAAACGGCATTGTAAAAGTTAATCTCGGTATCTGTAAGGGAAAGAAACTCTTTGACAAACGTGCCGATATTAAAGACAGGGATATAAAACGCGAACTTGCACGGGAGTTCAAGGATAATCAGAAAAGGTGACGAATAAAATACGGCTAAGAAATCTTAACTTTCTCAAAAAAGCAGCATTTTTAACGGCCGTAATGTTTGTACCGCTTACTGCAGAGGCAGTCTCTCCCGTTGATTTTTTTGCAACAGAATCAGAATCATCAGACGAAAACATGATAAAGATGACCACCGACCTTTTCTTTTCGCAGTTCCAGACAATAGACGGCTACAGCGTTAACGACAGGAGAAAGGAACACTACTCAAGGGACCTTCCTACTGGAGACGGTATATCCTTCTATGCAGAAATTCAGGAAAGTCCCGACGGTCAGTGGATGTGTACGCTTAACGCAATAAAAAACAGCGGAGAAAAAAACGTAAGTTCAACAAAAAAATACGAAAGCTACTATAAGATACTTCTTGATGCAAAACCATCCATAGAAAACCTGCTTACTAACCTTTCGGGAAACTTACCGCTGTCTTCTCAGGAAAACTCTGTCTTTGAAAACATGGATTTCCCCCCCTCGAAGCCCGCTGCCGGCGGAATTGACTCCATTGCAGGAACCTGGGGCGGAGAAAAGGACGTAGAAAAAATCCTCATTTTACGCGGCGGAAAAGGCTTTGTAATCTTTAAAAACGGGGCCAGCATGAACATTCAGGTTGCAGTAGAAGGAACAGCTGTGACTGTAACTCAGACAGGAAGAAGCAATGCCTCATTCTTCCCGGACATTCCCCGTCCCGTAGCCTTAAAGAATGCTGCTTCGGCAGAACCGGTCAGATGGAGCCTTTCCATAAACTCAGACGGAACACTTTCGGGAACAAAAAACACGCTCCTCCTTAAGGCAGGAAGCACGGAAGAAGTATTCTACGGAACTGTAAACGTAACCTGGACTAAAAGATAAGCAGACTTTTATACAATAACGCTTCCCTGCCGGATAACCGTCCAGGAACCGTTTTGAAGTTTTACTATTGTGGAAGGAAGAGCACCTGTCTTATCGCCGTCATCAACTATAAGCGGAACATCATCAGAGAACTCTTTTTTAATATCAGAAATATGGTCTAAAACAGGATTACCCGAACGGTTTACACTGGTACTGTAAACGGGAGCACCTGTCTTTTCTATTACGGACCTGAGCCATTCATCTCCCGGACAGCGGAAAGCAGCAGTTTTAAGTGAAGTGTCAAGAGGATTATCTTCTTTAAGCGGAACAATTACCGTAAGGGACCCCGGCCATTTTTCTGCAAGAACGGGCGGAAGGACTTCATCAGTATAAAGGGAAAGGTCAGAAGGAGAAGCAATGAGCATGATAAGGGGTTTTCCAAAGTCCCTGTTTTTAATGCGGGCAATTGTTTCCTGAGTACAGAACGAAGTTTTTCCCTTTAAATCTGCAATTCCCGAAAAACCGTATACTGTATCCGTCGGGAGAATTACGATTTCGCCTTTTTTTAATAAAGAAGAAGCAGATTCAGAACTTAAAGGTTCGGCTTTACTGCAGATCATAAACTACGGTTCCTTCAGAAAGCCTTACTTTTTTAGTTTTTGCAGGAAATGTTATATAGCCCCTGGAAAAATCAGCAAGAAAAAGAACTGCATAAACAAGGAATCCTATTATGAGCCCCAGAAGCTTACACACTCCCTCATTCAGATACTCTGCACCGGAATGTTTCATAACGGTACCGGCATCATAAACCCGGTTTTCGCGCACTGGAAGCCCGATTATTTTTACGAGTTTTTCATCGCTGTTTACATAGCCGAGCTTACGCGCATAAGCCCTTATTACATCGGGATCCTTTTCCAGAGCAGTTTTTTCCAGAACAAGTTCTCCGTGAGTCTTTTCGATATCTGCAGCATGAGAGCTTAAAACGCGTTTCTGCTCCCTAAGCTGGTTTCTTACCCACAATCCGTCTCGTCCGGCAATCACAGAGAGTATTACATAAAAAAGAACGCCGGCAAATAATGCAGGTAAAAGTCTTAACCTTTTCATAATCCTGGTTATTATCGGCTGAAATTGTATTTTCAGTAAATGAATTTGCATTTTTTAGTGAATAAAGGCAATTTTTCTTAAAAATAAGTTTTTTTTGGAAAAAAACGGGTTTATATGGTAAAATTATAATGTTGAAACTGACGATTTCTGCCGATAAACAGGGAAAGACTGTAAATATAAAGGGGATTTTTTATGAGCGATTCTATGAATAATAATAGCGAACTTGATGAATATGGTGTTTGGGTCAAGAACAATAATGAAGAAGCGGTCGCCGGCGGAAACTCATCCGAAGAAGATTCCCTTCCCGATTTCTCTTTCCTTGACAAAGTGGCAGCATCTGGTGCAGCCCAGAGTGAAAGCAGCACGGAAGATGTTACAGCTCAGACAGAAGAAGTTTCTGATAATTTTGACATTGAATCAGCAGATATTCCTGACACGTCCGATACAGCAGGCGAATCTGTTACAGAAGAAGCAGAAAGCGGCGAACAGGAAATAGATCTTGACAGCTTTATGGACGGTGGATTTGATGAACCGGAAGCAGAAAGCACCCCGAATACTTCTACGGAAGAGATTTCACTTGATGATTTCGGTATGGGTAGCGGAGGAGACGAAGAAATCTCACTTGACGACTTTATAGACGGAGGTTTTGAAACAGCTCCTGCGGAAGAATCATCCGAAACTGTCGAAGATCAGGAAGCCCTTGATATTGACCTTAAGTTTGACGAAGGAGATTCACCTGCGTTTGAAGAAGAAAGCGTAGACGATAATGCAGACCTTGATTCACTTATCGGCCGGGATTTTTCAACTCCGGAGACAGAGGAAGAAAATCATGAGGCTGTTGCCGGAGAAGAAATTGACCTCTCTGACTTCGGCTTTACGGATGAAGAAGCTTCTACAAAAGTAGATGTTCCTGCAGAAGAAACACCAAAGAAAGAAGAACCTGTTGAATATGAGATGAATGTTTCACTTGACGACACCGAAGAATCTTCCGTAAGTTCAACAGCTGTTACAAGTGACGAAGGAAGCGAAGATATTTCTATAGAAACAACTGTAGAAGAAGAAAAAGATGATGTTTCTTCCGGAAGCGGCGTTACTTTCGGTGCTCCGGATGACTCTTTTGATATTGATTCAATTCTTGGTGATGTTGATTTTGATGATGACGGCAAAAATGATGTCTCTGACCAGTCTTCCCCTGCGGAAGTTGGAGGTGATGCCGGCTTTCAGGATTCAGCAGAGACTCAGGAAGAGGCGCAGTCAGTTTCTGGTGAAAGCCATGATGGAATGGAGGAAACATCAGAAAAAGCTCAGGAGAATGCTTCTGACTCAGAAATAGAAGAACCTCTTTCACAGACAGAAGAAGCAGACTTTTCTTTTGATACTGATGAAGAAACAGCCGCAGATGAAACCGAAATCGAAGTCCCTGTATCGGATGAAAATTCTTCGGGAATAGATCTTCCTGATTTTGATGACATAAGCCTTTCCGATACTGATATTTTTGATGACGGAAAAACAGAGGAGGTTTCTTTCGGTGATGAAACATCAGCATCAGGCGATGTAGAAGAGTTCTCCTTTGATGATAACACTGTAAATACTTCTGCACCGGAAAATATAGAAGAAGTTACATTCGGTGATAACGAAACAGCTTCTTCTGATTCTGATGTCGAAGAAGTAAGCTTTGGAAATGATGATGCAGATGTTCAGGATGAACCGGATTCTTCACTGGATTCAGCATTCGCAGTTTCCGAAGAAAACAGCGTTAATGATTCAGATGATAATGACGATTTAGTAACTGCAGATGATGATGAATTAATAACTACAGATGAACAGGCGGATGAAATTCCTCTTGAAGCATCATTTATGGATATTGGAGAAACAAGCGGTGATGAAGTACCGGACACCTTTGATGAAGAAGCCGCTTCTCTCGAAAAGGAGCCGTCAGAAGAAATGAATACTCAATCCGACGAAAAAGAAGTTTACAGCGTATTTGCAAAAGAAAGTTCAGGAGAATTTAATGAACCTCAGTCTGATTTTGCATCAGCAGGAGATGAACTTGTAACGGCAGGTTCTTCATCTGCTGCAGGAAACGGCGATTCAGACACACAGGAAATTCTTCAGGATATTTCTAATCAGATTGCAAGCCTTAAGAGCGAAATCAACAGTCTTAAGAGTGAGTTTGAAGTACTTAAAAACTCCCGTCCGTCAGCAGATGATGACTTTGAACTTCCAAAAGCAGACGATACAAATGATTCAGGCGGATTCTTCAGTGACAGTGATGAGGATGATACAATTGCCTTAAGCGGCGATGAACTTAACAACATTCTTAACACGGCAGAACTTACACCGCAGGAACATGTTCCGTCATACAGCGAAGAAGAATCTGCTCCGGCGGTAGATGACATTCTCGTAGAATCATCTTCATCTGATCTTATGGATACTCCGGTAAGCACAGATAATATGGTTCCGTCAGAAACTTCAGAAGAACCTGCTCTTACGGAAGAAGCCCCTGCCCCTTCGATTGATTCACTTTCAAAGCCGATAGATCTCTTTAACGAAGAGCAGACTTCACAAGCCCTTACGGAAGAAAACATTGACTTCCTTAGAGAAACAGAAAATGCAGGCGAAGCAGAAAAAGACGAAGTACTCGAAAAGGGAATCAGCGAAGAACCTGTTGAAGAAGTCTTTGAAAAGTGGGAAAACAGTTCAGAGGCTTCCGGCGATACAGTTACATCAGAACCTGTTCTCGATGAAACACCGGCTTCTGATGAAACTGCAGTTTCCGATGAAGATGTTGCTTCCGATGAAATGGTTACAGTTTCGGAAGAAACAGCTTCTGCTGCAGATGAACCGGATGACGATGAATTGATTACAGTTTCGGGAGATGAACCTTCTGTACCGGATGAAACAGCAGTTACAGAAACAAAAGATACTTCAGACAGCGGAATCTCTGCCGACATGAAGGACGAAATCAAGTCTGTTCTTGCCTACATGGATCAGCTTCTCGAAAGCCTGCCGGAAGAAAAAATTGCGGAATTTGCTCAGTCTGAGCAGTTTGAAACTTATAAAAAGCTCTTCAAGGAACTTGGTCTCGCTTAAACAAACCTGTCCGGAAGAAAACAGAAGCCATATTTTCCTTCAAAAGAAAGTATGGCTTTTTTAATGGAAATATCTGATGAAGGTTGATTTTTATAAGGCCCATAATGGACTGCCTTCAATAAAAGTAAATGGAATTCCGCTTCATTCTTCCTATGACCCGCTCAAGGAAGCAGAACGTGCAGTTGAATCAGCCGCATACAAATTCAGACCTTCCTGGATTTTTGTTGTAGAGCCGGGTCTTTCATACTGTGCTGATTTTTTTAGAAAAAAATTTCCCGATACAAAATTATGTGCACTCCGCTTTCTTAAACTTGGAGTAGAAAATGATTTAAAATGGGATAAAGTAATTTATGACAGCGGGAAAGACATCCTTTCAGAAAAGATATTTAACTGCATGGGAGACGAAGGTGTTGCTTCCTGTTTTTTCTGGACATGGCCCGCAAGCGAAAAAATTTTCCCTGACGAAACAAAAGCTGCATGGGAAGAAATAAAAAAAGTTGTAATCAAGACAAGAAACATACTTAATACCCGTTCCTATTTTGCAAAACGCTGGATAAGAAATTCAACAAGATTCTGCCTTTTTTCGCACTACAATGCATATATTCTTAAGGGAGGAATTCCTGTTATTGTCTGTGCTTCGGGTCCAAGTCTAAAAAGTTCCATCGAATACTTAAAGATGTACAGGGATTTTTATTTTCTGATTGCAGTTTCTTCGGCACTTGCCCCTCTTACAAATGAAGGTATAATTCCCGATCTATGCCTGAGTACAGACGGCGGATACTGGGCAAAACTTCACCTTGAATTCGCCTTAAAAAAATACAATATTCCAATCGCACTTTCTCCTGAAGCAGCCTGCTACGCAGAAACACTTGATAAACACACGGTTGTGCCCATTTCTTACGGAGACGGAGTTGCAGAAGAACTTCTTAGTCTGTGTAATTACATAAATGTACCTGCAATAAGAAACGGAACTGTAAGCGGAACTGCAGCAGATCTTGCCCTCAACATAACAACTGCAGAAGTATTTTTCTGCGGACTTGATCTTGCACCGAATCCGGGATTTTCACATACACAGCCGAATGAACTGGAAATCAACGGAAGCTGCAGCGACAACAGATTCTGCACCCAGGAAACAAGAATTACACCATATACGTTCAACTCTCCTGCCCTGGATATTTACAAGGCATGGTTTTCCGAAACAGATTTCTGCGGAAGATTGTTCAGGTTAAGCAATAACTTTAATTATTCAAATAAACTTGGAAAAGTGTATGATGTAGACTGGAATTTTTTCCGGCAGCACATTTCATCGGAGCTAAATTCAAAACCAACGGTTCTTTACATTCCGCATGAGTTTGAACTTAAAGACAGAATCAGGCAGCTTTCCAAATCTATAAAAGACAACTGCATGAACAGGGAATGGATTAAGTGTGCTTTACCTCAGGAACAGATTACCTTAGAGAGAAGTTCAAGTCAGGAACAGAAAAAAGAATCACTGGAAAAAATAAAAGAATCAATGAACCGTTTTACTGATGAAATAATACGAACCTTTGATAAGGGCTTAAAATTATGATTTATTTGCAGACCGTAAAAAGCAGAAACGGTGAAGACATACCTGTTTTTAAAAATCAGCATCCGATGCATTCAAAATACAATCCCTCTGCAGAAGCAGAAATTTTTTCGCAGAGTCTTAAAAGCGGCTTTATCATAATAGGCGGAATCGGCGGCGGCTTTCATATAGAAACTGCCGTTAAAAAATTTCCGGAAGCTTTTTTTGTATGTGTAGAAGCAGACATAGAATCTCTTGAATACTCCGTTAAACTTAACGGAAACAGTGAATTACAAAAAAAAGAAAATGTCATTTTCACCACAGTACAGAACCTGGAAAACATAATACTTTCCAATTATCTTCCTCAGATATATGAAAACCTATCACTGGGTTTTAACAGAACATGGGAAACCGAAAACAAAGAAACTGCATTCGTTATAAATGAAACCGTAAAAACAGCCCTAAAAAAAATAAAGGCAGATTATTCAGTACAGTCTCACTTTGCCCGGCAATGGCAGAAAAACATAATGCAGAATGCAGAAAGAGAATTTTCTGCTTTAAATCTTGATTCAGAGCTTACAAAAACCTGTGCAGTTATTGCAGCAGGACCTTCTCTGGAAAAAGACCTTGCAAGGCTTAAAGAAAAAAAGGCTTCCTTTTTTATTCTTTCTACAGACACAGCTTACGGGACGCTCTTAAAAAACAATATTTTTCCGGATGCAGTTATAAGCACAGACTGCCAGCATGTTTCCTGCACGCACTTTTATTCAATGCACAGTACCGAAGAAAAAAAAACACTTTTTATATTTGATCTTTCTTCACCTCCCTGTGCCGTAAGACAGGTGTTAAAAAAAAGGCATCCGATTTTTTTCTTCCAGAGCGGACATCCTTTAAGCAGAATGCTGTTTTCCGAAAAAGAAATGCTCTCTCTTTCTTCCGGAAGCGGAACCGTTACGGTTGCTGCAGCAGACTTTGCTTTTAAGGCAGGTTTTTCTTCCATTGAATTTTTTGGAGCTGATTTTTCTTATTCATTTGAAAAACCTTACGCAAGGGGAACCTATCTGGAACCGGCTTTTTTTAAAGAATCCTATCGTCTGGAAAATGTCGAAACAAAATACTCTGCCCTCATGTACAGAACGGAGCTGTACAATCAGAAAGAAAACGAATTCTCCCGGTATACAAAAGGTTTTCCGACTTCTGAAATTCTAGATTCGTACAGAAAATCACTTCTCGATTTTTTAGAGAAAAACGGTTTCCAAAAACAGAACGGTATTTTCTGCTTAAAAAATAATCCCTTAAGAATTAATGCTTCTGGGAAAAATGCGGACGAAATAAAAAAAATAAAAACACAGCTTAGGGAAAATCCGGAGCAGTTCCAGGAGGCTTATCTTCCGCTTACGGCATTCTTAAAACGTCTTTATCCGGAAAAAAAGTTCAAAGAGCTTTGTGCCATTGCATACAAATACCGTGAAGGGGTATAATTGAAATATGAAACTAAGGCGAAACTCAATTTTTGTTTTTTTGTTTTCCGCAGTGTATATAATTACTGTAGTCGGATTCGTTATCTCACTTACAAAAGAATACAGCCGCGGAAAAGGTACGGCAGGAGACCGCTTCCAGAAAATAACCAGAGAAACATCTGCATTAATTCAGAAGGAAAAACCATTTTCTGAAAATTTCTCAAGGAAGTTTGCAGACGGAATAAATAACTTTGACGACATAAAATCTCTTACACTGACACTTAACGGAAGAGTAATTTTTGACTACCCTGCCGATAAAAAATCAGAACCGAAAAAGAATGCAACCGTAGTTTACAAAACAACAACCCTTACAAAAGAAGACAGCATTTATGTACTTGAAGCCTGGATTTATACATTAAGGCCGGCAGTTGTATTTACTAAGGGACGGGCAACATTCATCATAATTCTTACGGCTACTGTTCTTCTTTTGATTTACATACTTTTTTTCTCTGATGCAGTTATCCGGAAAGATAACCTTGATTCAAAAACATTTGATGACGGTATTTCGATTGTCTATGATGAAAATGAATCAGAAATAAAAGCTGTCTCAGATTCATCAGAAAAAACAGAATCAGACACAGAAAACTTTTCCGAAGAAGATTCCGAAGTTTCAAAAAACGATGATTTTGATGCAGAAAGTCTTTTTGAAAACATAGAAGAATTTACTCCGGAAGTTAACACGCAGGAAAAAACAGAACCTGTTCCTGCACAAGAAACTCCGGTTAGCTCTGCACAAGAAGCCCCTGTTGTTCAGACGGCAGAAGAAGCTGTTATTCCGGCAGAAGAAACTCCTGTTATTCCGATAACTGCAGCTGTAGTAATTAATCTTCCGGACTCCCGGAACATAAATGAAACGCAGGAAGAGAAATCAGAAGAAACTGTAAAAGAAGACATTCAGGAAGAAAAAGAAACTAAAGAAGAATCATCTGAAGAAATTACAGAAGAAGAAAAAAACGAAGAAACAAAAGAAGAGTCTAAGGAAGAAACTGATGATTCAGATGACGCCTGCCCGGAAACAGAAAATTCCGAAACAGAAGAAAACAATGAACCCAAAGGACTTTTTTCTCCTGTTACAGGCTTCGGCTGGGAAAGCTACATGATTCCGCGTCTTGACTCTGAACTTCTCAGGGCTGCCGGAAGCGAACAGGATATTTCTCTTTTTACAATCAGGATTCCGGGCTTTTCATGGAAAATGGAAGGCGGGGACAAAATTGCAGAACTTATAACGGACAGGGTTAAATTCAATGATCTTGTCTTTGAATACGGCGATGACGGCTGTACTGCAATATTCCAGGAACTGAATACGGAAAGCGCACTAAAAAAAGCAGAACAGCTTAACGGAGAAATACAGGCCCTGCTTACTTCTTACGGTCATGAGTTCAACAGCTACATCGGTATTTCTACAAGATCCCTGAGGCTTATTTCGGGACAGAGAATTGCAAACGAAAGTGAACAGGCCCTGCTCCACGCAATGGAAGACAAGGAAAGTTCAATAGTTGCATTCAAGGTAAACCCCGAAAAATACAGGAATTACCTTTCAAAGAATCTTTAAGTTTTTACTGATTTTTTTCGGATTTAGAACCGGCATCTGCATCAGAAGGAGCTGCAGTTTCTGAAGCAGGCTTCTCCTGTTTTTCTTCTCCGGCATCAGCTTTGGCAGGTTCTTCTTCCGGAAGAAGCGGCTTTAATTTTTCGTATAAAGTCTTAAGCGAATCATCATCAGGAAAATCTGCAGTAAATCTTTCTAAAAGTTCAGAAGCTTTTTCGCCGTTTTTCTGCGCAATAAGTACGCTTATGTAATTTTTATAAACGGCTGCATCTACAGAATCTGCAAGAAGCGCTTCGTATTCTTTTGAAGCTGCATCAAGTTCACCTTTCATGGCATTGATATATGCAACCGAAAGCCTGAGGCTTGTATTTTCGGGATCCTTCTTTAAAAGTTCATTATAATAAAAAAGAGCATTATCCCAGTCCTTGCTTAACGCATAGCAGCGGCCGGTTCTGTAAAAGGCAGTTTCCTTAAGGGCTTTATCGTTCTGAGCCATTTTGTAATAAGTAACGGCCTTTGTATAATTTTTCTGCTCTTCATAAGCCTGTGCAATAGAAAAGTATTCTTTGTAAATGGAAGAAACCCTTACCCCGTCTTCGCCCGGAATCTTAAGGGAAGATGAAGTACAGGATGTTAAAACTGTGCTAAAAGAAAAAATAAGAAAGGCTGTTAAAACAAAAAAACGCTTCACTTACATTTTCCCCAGAACAGTCTGTTCAATTTTACGGAGCTGATTTCTGTAAAGGCCTGCAATATTCGAACCGTAGTCTGCTATGAGCTGAATTATGTTTCTGGGCATTTCATGGCTGTCGGTTCCGTTAAGTCTGTCTCCAGCATCTCCAAGTCCCGGAAGTATGTAAGCTTTTTCGTTTAACACCGGGTCCATCCAGAGTGTATAGCAGGTGCAGTTTTCGAGGGCACGGGTAACACGAAGGCTTCCCTTAAGGGCAGAAATTACGTTAAAGAATTTTATGCTCTTAGGTTTTACACCCCGGCTCTGAAGATACTTTACAACGGTAACAAGGGAACCTCCCGTAGCATTCATCGGGTCTGCAAAAATAAGGTCCTTTCCGTCCAGTTCTTCTATGTTAAAAAATGAATTCTTTAAGTTAAGGATGTACTGCATGTCATTTTCGCGGCGGGTATCATCACGGCTGATTTTAAAAAGTGCAAAAGGCGTTACGTATCCCTTAGATGAATACTCTTCGATTTCCTTGGACATAATCATGCTCGGAAGAAGAGCTCCGCGAAGCATTACGCACATAACGGAAGATTCAATTTCGTCATCAATGTCCGGAATTTTATGAACCGCGTAATTCTGAACCGGAACAGTAACAGGAGTCTTAACGAAAATATGATTTTTCTTTTCTGAATGACTGTCCGTATAGGCCAGGCGGAAAAGCATTTCAAAGGCACGCTGGGTATAGTACATAAACTCTGCGTGGTCAGTTTTTATGTCGCGCAGTTTAGAAATAACGCGGCTTGCTTCGGCATGAGCACCTTCTTCGGTTTCGAAAGAATATACTTTTATCTGAGGATGTTTTGAACAGATTTCGTGCATCCTGTGTCCCATCTTATCGAAGCTTTCGGTTATGGAATCCTTGTTTTCCGTAATGAAGAATTTATAGGTATCTTCATACATTTCGTGGAGCCCCTGAAGATCTTTCTGATCTTCCTCGGTAAGATATCCGTCTAAATCTTCTGCCTTAAGAATAACCTTGTCTTCCATATTTTCCTGCCTTACTTTTTCTTTACCTGTTCAGTTATGATTCTGTCGCCTTCTACACGATAATGTTTTCCCGTAATAGGATCACGCGTAAAAAGATTTTCTATCTGTTTTGCAGAAACTTCTACGCCGGAAACAGTTAATGTACATTCTTCCGGCTGGGTAATTTCAGAGCCCATAAGCCCGAAGGAAAGGGAGAGCATGGACTTAAAGGCCTGTACCGTTCTCTTGTCCTTAAGGTGTACGCTGAACGTAAGGTCATAAAGTTCTGAATAAACACCCGGCCTCTTAGGATCCGGACGGTACTTTATGGAACCGTAGACATAGTCAGAGTTTACGGTTACACGGGCTCCGATAAGGGCATTAAGATACTGACCGCTTCTTGTAATGTAAAAAAGAATATCTTTTGTATCCCTGTTAATCCAGGCATTGTACGGCGTATCAGAAACTGTTTCCCTTAAAGCAGCCTTATCGAGCATCGGATCGATTTCTTTTGATACTGCAAGCACATCATCAGATGCAAAGGAAAGGCGGAAGTCCATATCGCTTCGGGAATGAACCGAAAAGTTTGCGGGAACAACAGGTTCAGGAACAGGAGAATTGTAGTCAGAAGTTTTCCAGCCGTTTTTAGAAGAAAAGACCTTCTTTTTAGCGATAGACGGAATGTCTATGTCACTTGACATTTCAAGATAAGAGCGGTCTTTTACAGTTCCAAGTCCTGCATAAAGATGCTTTATTCTTGAAGCAAGAGCAAGTGCATCTTCGGCAGAAATAGAAGGAACTTCTGCAGAAAGAAGACGGGCTGTAAGTTCCTTATGATGTTCAACCGGAACATGAATATAAATGCTTAAATCGCTGCTTAAAAGAGAAAGCGGTTCAAGCGGAGGAAGATTACTTTCAGAAGACTTACATCCTGCAAGAGAAAAAACAACTGCAAAAATCAAAAGAAACTTAGAAAACTTCATTATAACCTGCCCTGTTAACAGCGGCTTACAGAAACCGTCCAGACTGCATCATCAGCTTCGATTTCTGTGCCGGAAAGGGAATCAACCCACTCAATAGAAGAAGAAAGGGTTTCTCCTGCAATAAAATCCTTAAACATATCAAAGGCTGCCTTAAGGACTTCGTTTCCGCTTACCTTAAGATTGATGCGGTCAGTGATTTCAAAGCCTGACTCTTTTCTTAAGTTCTGGATACCGCGCACTGCATCACGGGCATAGCCTTCCTTCTTAAGTTCATCTGTAATCTTTGTATCAAGACCTACGGTAAGGGTTCCGTCATTTACAACCTTAAGGTCTGCTTTTTCGGTGCGTTCAACAATAACGCTCGTGGCATCAAGTTCAACAGAACCGCCTTCAAAATTAAGCGGAACCTTTGCACCGTCAACAATCTTTGCAATTACATCACCTGAAAGCTTTGCAATTTCTGCTGCGGCAGCCT
>JAGABO010000185.1 GCA_017614655.1 Treponema sp.
ACGTTAAGAAAGAAGGTATAGGTCTGCCAGAGTCCCGACAGGGGCATAAAAATACGGGTTTCTTCAAGAAAACAGCCTAAAAGGAAAACTGAATAGAAGATGATTTCCATTGCCTGTGTTTTTTCAAAAAGCCTGTAAATAATTGTAAGCATAAGGGGGACATAAAACGAAAAACTGAATACAGCGATTATTACTGCAGTAAAGTTTTCCTTAAATAACGTATGCTCGATTCTGTTTAAAAAAGGAAAAGGCCGCAGTGTTTTTTCGGGCGGCGTAATCTGTCCTTTTAGGGCAGCCGTAATAAAAAGGGCCGTTATGAATAACAGGGAGAGGGTTGTAATTATTATGTATAAGAATAAAATAAAGTTTCTTTTTTTTAGTGTCATGCTTCAAGAATAAATCAACTGAAAAATTGTGTAAAGACCGTACTTTTAAATTCCGAAAATAGTAACAGGAATTTCCACGGGAGGAATTATGAAAAAAACATGTTTTTTTGCTTTTTCGGCACTTTTTTTTGCAGCGGTATCATCCGCCCTTTATGCAGGTGACAGTGCTGCCTTTGAAGATATGGGATTTTCTGCCGACGGTAAGACTTATGTTTTCGGCCAGTATGGTAAAACCGATAAAAAATTCCAGGCATGGGCAGAGATTTATACTGTTGATGTTGCCGGAAATGTATTTGTAAAGAACGAAGTATATAAAACGGAACCTTCAAAAAAGACAGCCGAAATTTCCGGAAAAAGGGCATTTGATGATTTAAAACAGAAAACCCAGTGGAAGTTTTCAGGTTATGCCTTAAAACCGAATACTGCTTCAAACCTTATTTATCTTCGCGAAAACGAAAAGAAAAATGCGGAAGAAGAAATTACCTTCCAGTGTTTTGATGAATCAACCGAAGAAAACGGAATCTTTTACAGTATAAAGCTTATTCCTGAATTTGAAGGAAGCGGAAAAAACGTAAAGTCAAAGTTTTATATTCTTGTAAAGAAAACTTCTTCTGACGGAACTGTAGTTGGTACATGGAAAGTTGGAACTCCGGATTTAAAGAGAAAAGGAATCAGTTCATACACGGTGGATAAGATTTTCATGAGTGATGATTCAAAAAGTCTTGTAATCGTAGTTCAGAAAACTCTTGAAGACGATACAGGTACTTCAATCCGCTACATGGTAGAAACACTCAGATTTTAAAATAAATAATTTTTTTGGTAATTTTTAAAAACGCCTTCAATATTATAATTGGAGGTGTTAATGAAACACATTGCAAAATATTTTTTAAGAACGGCGCTTCCCGCGTTGGGAATTGTTTTTGCCGTTCTTTTTTCGGTTAATTCATTCAGCTGCCGTTCTCCCCAGGACGGTCTTATCTGTCTTAACGGCGATTATTCCGTTCCAAAAATCCAGGAATACCGGGTACTTTCTCCGGACAGTCTTTCGCTTTCTTTTTCTAGTCCTGTTTCTCTGGCCGATGTAGAAGTCTGCGACGACGGAGAAAAGTTTTCTTCTGCCGTAACTTTTTCTAGTGACGGAAAAGATGCCATTATTAACTTCAACTTTAATACAGAGACAGGAAAGGAGTATTTACTTGAAGGAACAGTTTCTGACGAAAGGGGAAATTCCCTTACTTTTTCCCTGCCGTTTAAGGGTTACAATTCGCAGCCAGCAAAGCTTTTAATTTCTGAAGTAAGAAATGCTTACGGAACGACAACTTCTCATAAAGTAACGACTCATAAAACCGAGTTTGCAGAGTTCTATGTTCTTGAAGGCGGAAACTTAAGTTCACTTTCGGTGATGAGTGCAGCAGACGGAAAAGAAAAAAGCTACGATTTCCCGCTGGTCGAAGTTCAGAAAGGAGAGTACATTACCGTTCACATGAGGCGGCCTTCCCAAAACGAAAAGTATCCTTATGATACGGAAGGGCTCGAAGACGAAACGGGCACAGACCTTACTCTTTCTACCCACACGGATTCCTGTGAAACCGGAAGGGATTTATGGTCTCTTAATGAAAAATCAGTTTTTGCCGACAGCGACATTATTTTCCTTTATGACAATCAGGAGCAGAAAATTGTTGATTCTCTTCTTTTTGCAAAAAGCGGTGTTGAATTCTGGCCGGCTTCTTTTTCTGAATGGCTTTCGTTAATAGAAGCAGAAAATCTGTGGCAGAATGAAGAGGGTCTTTCTGGGGTGAAGCCGGATGATGCAGTCTGTTCTGATGACATTACTTCGGCTGCCGCTGGAAGAAGTTTTTCAAGACAGAATATTGCAGAACTTTCTGAACTTTATGAAAGCGGACAGATAACGCTTCCTTTTGAAAACTCAAAAAATGTCTGGCTTATTACGGCAGATTCGGGAAGCGGATCTAAAAAAATCTACGGGGTTACTCCGGGGCTTCCAAACTCCGATGCTGCCTATAACGGAAAAAACTAAGAAAGCCCCGGTCATAGAAAAGTAACGTTTTTATAAAAAATCAGGGACTTCCTTAATCTTGTTGTAGTGAATGTCGTAAGCGTGGTTTCCGGGAAGTCCCAGCCGTATTCTTTCGTTTTCTTTTTCCAGCTGGAACTTTATCATCTTTTTGAAGACTGTCATAAGCGGTTCGGTATCTGCGGTTTTGGAAACAAGGCCTTCGCTTTTGAGTTCTTCCAGAAGATAGTAAACGCTTTCGATTGTAGAGACACAATATTCTCCGGGTTCCTTCTTAAAAGTAAAAATGCTTTTGTAGGAGCCCGAAAAGGAAATGCGCGGAAGATTCTTTATGTTTGAACTTGAATAAATCATTTTTTTTGAGCAGAACCAGGTTGAATCAATTATGATTGCAAGAAGTTTTTTTCCGTTAAGCGAGGCTTTAAAATCTTCGTTTCCTGCAGTATATGCATTTTCTCCGGGATACATCAGAACCGGAAAATATGAGGAATCAGAAAGAAGTTCATTGAGCCTTTTATTTTCGGAAAAATCAATTCCGACAATTATTTCGCTTTCGGGAAGACACAGCGAAGCAAGACGTCCTGTTCCGGTGCGCTGGCGTTTTGCTTCCTTAGGATGCATGAGAAAAATAAATTTTACACCGCAGTCAATTTTTTTTGTAAAGCGGCAGTAACACGAATCCTTCGGGCGAAGGCATTTAAAACAAAGATCCCTCATCAGCTGTTCACAAATTCAAGAAGTTCTTCTTTAGGACAGGCACCTGCTCTTTGTCCGGCAATACTTCCGTTCTTAAAGAGAATGAAATTAGGTATACTCAA
This sequence comes from Treponema sp., assembly GCA_017614655.1. Taxonomy (GTDB): domain Bacteria; phylum Spirochaetota; class Spirochaetia; order Treponematales; family Treponemataceae; genus Treponema_D. The sequence continues at coordinate 3,240 of JAGABO010000185.1, forward strand.
GATTCCGTATTTCTGTGCAAGGGCCGGATTTGAGTCAACATTGACCTTGCAGATTTTTATTTTTCCGGCATTTTCTTCTGCGAGTTCTTCAAGAACAGGCGCCATCATTCTGCATGGACCGCACCAGTCTGCCCAGAAATCTACAAGAACAGGTATTTTGCCTGCAAGAACTTCCGTATCAAAATTAGTTTCGTTTAATTCAACTGCCATGATTCAACTCCTGTTTTATAAAATAATTATTTCGGGAAACCTGCTCTTCCTAAAGGCCAGAAACGCAGGCTTGCTTTTCCGAGAAGAGAAGACTTGCTTACACTCTGACAGTCGATATTACATTCATAAATAAAAGAACATTCATCAATAGGCGAAAGCGGAACGAATTTTGCAGTGTAAGAATGTCTCATGTCCATTGAATTGTAGCGGTTGTCTCCCATCATAAAGTAGCTGTCTTCGTCTATGTAGTTTGCTTCTCCATTTTTACCGTTTGCCGGGAATATCGGCATATTTCTCTGGTTCATGCGGAGTATATAATCCCGTACGGTCAACATGGAAGTAATCGTGCTGCTTTTTACAGAATCAGAAGCCCAGAGAGTTCTGGAAATATTTTTGCTTCTGAGTTCTGCATTCCTTACGATGATGCGGCCGACGCAGAGTTTTAGCATTACATCAAGACGGAGACATGCATCATCATAAAGGTTGCCTCCGGCAAGAGAAGGGCCTGTAATGCTTCCGTCATTTTTATATTTACTGCAGTCTCCAAGATTTTTATGCCAGCTGTTCATAAATGTGTTAAACCACTGGGCTCCGTTTTCGCTGTACAGAAGTGTATCAGAAAGATTTTCTGCATCTGACAGAATATAGCGGACAGAAATGCTTTTTAAATCCGGAAGAGGCGAGTTTGTTTTTGCCGTCACTGAAGCAAAATCAGAGAACTGTTTTGCAAGAGAAATACATTCAAGTCTTGCACTTTCCAGGTCAAGGTTTCTGCGTTCTGATTCAACAAGAAGAGTTTCTGCTTCTTTTTCGCTTTCGAGATTAACTGCCTCCTTTATGCTTAAATAGGCAGCCGGACTCTTTTCGTTTGTAATTACTTCGTGATTAAAAATTCCTGCAACAGGAAGATATTCAACATTCAGTGAATTATTTTTTATGTCATAAAGCTGTTTGTATGAAGAAAGTCCCCATGCTGCCCATTTTGAATCCGCTGTAACGGCTTTAAAATCCGGAGAATCCTTTGTTCTTGAATAAAGAACTCCGTCCATCATCATAAGCTGTTCTCCCGGAAGTCCCGTAATTCTCTTTACAAGCGGATCTGCCTTGATTTTGCCGTTTTCATCAGTGTTGGTATTTACGAGGGTGAGGGTACACATATAAAGAAACTGACTTAAAAAACTCTTTACTTCGTTCTTGTGGTCGTTTTTATAATGCGGGTTTCTGAATACAACGATATCGCCCCTCTTGTAATCCTGAACATGCGGAAGACCAACCTTGCTTAAAGGAAACTTAGGACCGGAAAGTGTTTTAAAAACAAGCACGCGGTCTTTTACAAGGAAGGTCGGTACCATGCTTTCCGTAGGAATTTCGTAAAGCTGAAAGAAAAATATGTTAAGCAGTATGATTGTGAATATAGCCTGCATGGCTGCATCAATCCAGTCTGCTATTTCGTATGCTATGAATTTTATTCCGCGGTATTTAGGCTTTTTTCCGTAAGCCTCAAGACCATTCCATTCGGGAAGAAGTGTAAACACACGTTTTGGATTTATAAGGTACAGCATTAAAGAAGAAGCAATTGTGAGTAAAATCCAGAAAATAATCATGCTTAAATCAAAAAAGTAAGGCTTTCCGTTTTCGCCTGAACGCTGAAGTACAAATGCCGTTATGAATACAAAGGGTTCATACTGCAGAAACCTTCTGAGCATTCCCAGATGCTTTATGTCTTTTTTCTGAATCATTTCATCAAATGTAAATTTATAAAGCAGAAAAACAAATGCAAGGGAAAGGGGAAAAGCTGCAATGGAAATATCTATGCTCATCCATAGTGTATGGAGGGTAAATACCGCAGAAAGCAGAATATTAGCGAGGGACAGTTTTTTTAATGTCGAAAATGTTTTCATTCAATTAACCTTAAATTTTTTTATTATTTATAATTTAAATGTAATAATAGCAAAAATTCACTTTCTGTACTACACTATAAGTATGGAAACAATATGCCTTGAAGAAGCGCTTGCTCTTGTCTGCGGCGAAGAAGACATCTTAAATGAACTCCTCCTGGCCTATATAAAGGACCGTCGTTTTTCTAAGGACGAGTTTAATTCCCTTGTACAGAAGGATGCTCTTGCTGCTGCCTCTTACGTGCATTATTTTAAGGGAGCTGCACGTCAGCTCTGCGCAAAAAAGACCGCTGCTTCGGGACAGGTACTCGAAGACATCCTCCGCGGAAAAAGAGCCGGTTCCCTGGAATCTGCCCTGGACGATTTTATGCGTGACTATGACGAACTTGTGCACTTTATCGAGGAAAGAATGGCATGACCGCACTCGAAAAATACTACAATAAATTCAATGAAGACCACCGGCTTACAACAAGGCACGGCACGGTGGAGTTTGAAGTTTCGGTTCATCATATAAAACGTTATCTTGCAGAAAACAAAAATGCGCGTCTTCTGGACCTGGGCTGCGGAACAGGACGGTATTCACTTTATTTTAATTCTCTCGGCTATGACGTAACGGCCGTTGAACCTGTTAAAAGAAATCTTGATGTTCTTCTTTCGAAGCACACGAATATAAAATGTTTTAACGGAAACGCCCTTGATTTAAAAATGTTTGATGATGATGTTTTTGATTTTACGATTATGTTCGGACCTCTTTATCATCTGCACGGAAACGATAAAATCCGCGCCTTAAAGGAAGCCTCGCGCGTTACAAAAAAAGACGGCATTATTTTTACGGCTCATCTTATGAATGAATACGCAATGCTCCGTTACTGTTTCTGCGAAGAGCGCATTTCTAAACTGCTTCAGGAAAAAAGCGTTACGGAAAATTTTAAATGCGAAGATAAGGAAGATGAACTTTATTCTTATGTGCGACTTGAAGACATTGATGTACTTAACGAAGCAGCCGGTCTTACACGCATAGAAATGTTTGCACCGGACGGACCTTCTGATTACATGCGGCGCGAGCTTAATGCAATGAGCGAAGAAACCTTCAGGCTTTTTATCGAGTATCAGAAAAGCGTAAGCCTCCGTAAGGAACTTCTGGGTGCCTCTTCCCACGTAGTTGATGTTCTTAGAAATACAAAAGCTTCTTAAAATTATCTGCAATTTTTTCTTCAAGAAAAGCAGCTTCCGTATTTTTTATAAAGACGGCTTTTTCGTATACATCCTTTATCTGTGCAGGAAGCGTAAACTCTTCGTTTTTAAGAGTCATAAACGGCGCATCGGTTTCAAAGAAAAGTCTTTCTTCCGGAAGTTTTCTCACAAGTTCAAGAGCTTTGGGACTGTCTTTAAGAAGATTTTTTCCAATGCAGAAATACGCGTTTATTCCTTTTTTTAAAATGCTTTCCGCTTCAAAAAGATTTCCGCCGAAGCCGTGGAAAAGCACGCACGGAAGTTTTTTTAAGCCGCCTGCATATTTAAAAATTACGTCCAGGGCTTTTCTTAAATGCAGTACCACCGGAACTGAATATTTTTGAGAAAGGTTTAAAATTTCATTAAAGGCTTTTTCCTGTTCAGAAAGATTTTTCCGTTCAGAATCGTCAAAAAAATCAAATCCGGCCTCTCCCGTGCAGAAAAGAGTTTTTTCTTTAAGCCCTTCTTCTATAAAGGCAAGGTTTCTTAAATCCGGAAAAAGCGGGTGAAGTCCTCCTGCAATAAGAACCTGGCCGCTTAGTTTTTCTTTAATTGAAAGTGTAGTTAAAAGTTCTTCTTTTGAAAAAACAGATGTGAGGCCCGCATAGTCTTTTACGGAAGCATTCAATGAAAAAACTGCATCTTCTGATTTTTTAAGGCATTCTGCAAGATGAACATGTGCGTCAAACAGCATTCCGGTCTTCCTCCGTAAGACTTCCGTAAGGTTAAAAAACACTAAACCTTTTTTTCAGAAAGCCGAAAATATAATCAGCACGATAGTTCAGAAAAAAAAGGAGCGTGTCTATGGAAAGTTATACATTAAAAAGCATAGGAAAGGCTACTGATTATCTTACAATCGTCCGTGAAACCGAAGACGGCTATGCTGTCCGCATCGTTCGTGACAAGGACGGCTATAATGAAATTACAAATGATTTCATTTCCAGGTCACTTTTTGAAACCTGCATCCGCACCGGCTACCTTACAAAAATTGCAAATCCGGAAGAAATTGCTTTAGGAGCTTAAGGCTTCTTCTATAATTTTCCGGGCGGCTTCAAATCTTTCTGCCTTGCCCGGTACTTCCGGAAGCCAGTGTATTTTGCATCCCTTCCGTTCCATTCCGCGAAACCAGGTTTCCTGCCTTTTAGCAAACTGATTGATGGCATGGTTCAGCAGTTCCGTCATCTCTTCTTTACTTCCGATTTTTCCTTCAAGATAAAGGCTTACATAACGGTATTCAAGTCCGAGTTTTTCGAGCCGTTCCCAGGAAGCACCTTCCTTATGAAGCTTTTCTACTTCATCAATCATTCCGCCTTCAATTCGTTCAAGCAGGCGTTTCTTTATGTTTTCATGAAGCATCGGCCGGGAAAGAGTCGTTCCAAGAACAAGCGGCTTTATGTCCGGACGCGGAGGAAGCGTTTTTCTGAGCTCGGCACATTCCGGGCTTTTCATAAAGAGTTCAATTTCGATTGCACGCACAACCCTTTCACGCAGAAGGAGGTCGCTTTTGTTGTGAAGGTCAGGTTTAAGTTTTAAAAGCTGCTGTCCAAGTTCTTCAAGACTTTTTTCTTCGAGTTCAAGACGCAGCGTTTTGTTTTCCGGAACCGGCACAAAATCATAGCCGCGTAAAACTGCATCAAGGTACATGCCCGTTCCGCCGACTACAAAGGCTGTCTGATTTTTTTTCCTGATTGAATCAAAGACTCTGTAAAAATCCGTCTGATAGCTGAATACGTTGTACTCTTCTTTAAGCGTTGCAATATCAATCAGATGATAGGGAATCTGCTTTGTAAACTGTGTGCCGTTATCATCAGTTTTTAAAACCGTATATTCTGATATGTCTTGTCCGCGTCCGATATCAAGACCTTTGTAAACCTGCCTCGAGTCTGCGC
>JAGABO010000186.1 GCA_017614655.1 Treponema sp.
GTGATTCAATTGAATTGATTACGTCCGGGTTGTGCGGGCAGGCTGCAAGTGCCTTAAGTTCATCAAGATTGATTTCGATGATTTTGTCGTAAACGGCTCCTTCATCAGCCTTAAGTTCAGTCCAGTCTGAACCGCGGCCCATAGATTCAAGGAACTTCTTTGTTTTTTGATCAGAAGGGAATACGGAAGTCGTAGCACCAAGCTCGGCACCCATGTTTGTAATTGTTGCACGCTGAGGAACGGTAAGGCTTTCTACGCCTTCGCCGAAGTATTCGTAAACTGCAAGGGTACCGCCTTTTACGGTTTCACGGCGGAGAACTTCAAGTATGATGTCCTTTGCACCAACTCCCTTGCGCAGTTTTCCAGTAAGCTTAACACCGAAGATTTTAGGCATTGCAAGATGGAAAGCACCGCCTCCCATTGCAACTGCAACGTCAAGTCCGCCTGCACCGATTGCAATCATTCCGATTCCGCCGCCTGTAGGAGTGTGGCTGTCTGAACCTAAAAGAGTTTTTCCCGGCTTACCGAAAGTTTCGATGTGAACCTGATGGCAGATTCCGTTTCCCGGACGGCTAAAGTAAAGTCCGTATTTTGCTGCAATGGACTGAAGGTATCTGTGGTCGTCCATGTTCTTAAAGTCGGTCTGAAGCGTGTTGTGGTCAATATATGAAACAGAAAGTTCTGTCTTAACGCGCGGCACTCCGATTGTTTCAAACTGAAGGTAAGTCATTGTACCCGTAGCGTCCTGAGTAAGGGTCTGGTCAATTTTTATTGCGATGTCTTTTCCGCGTTCAATCGGTTCACCTTTTTTCCATTCAACTTCACAGGAAACGATGTGATTCTGAAGGATTTTTTCTGCAAGTGTAAGTGCCATTTAATATCTCCAAATAAAACAAATTTATGGGATACATTATAAATTTTCACGGCAATATTTGCAACCTCACTTAAAGTGTGTTATAGTATAAGGTAACAATTTTATTGGAGGGTAACCGTTATGAAAAAAATCGTTTTTGCAGCAGTAGCAGCATCACTTTTTGCTTTTGCTTCATGCAGCAGCTCAAAGAATGTAAATCAGGAAGAAAACGCTGTTGAAACAGCAGTTGAACAGGCAGCAGAATCTGTTGAAGAAACTGCAGAAGCAGCAGCAGAAGCTGTTGAAGAAGCAGCAGAAACTGCAGAATCCGGTCTTGGATGGGAAAAATAAGTTACGGTGTAGCTTACGGGGGCTTCTGTTACGGAAGCCCTTATTTTTTTCTGAATTGCTTTTAACGGATTTTTCTGCTAAAATAGGCACGGTTTTATGAAAAAACGTGCATTTTTTTCTTCATTAATTATTTCAGTAATATTTTTCTCCTGTTCAGCTCCCAAAGAAGAGTTTTCTGCAGATATTCAGAGTATCAGGAATTTGACTTCTGCATGTGAAGAAAAAATTGAATGGACAGAATCTGTAGAAACACTGGAACTTCCTGCAGTTAAAGGTGCAGAAGGTATTTTATCGGGTGTAAAGCCTTCTGCTCAGCATCTTTCGACACTTAAAAATCCTTCAGAGCCGGTTTTCCCGTTTATTGAAGGTTTTGCCCCGCTTAATACAACCGGATCGCCCGAAGATTCCATAAAGCCGGTCACATCTCTGTGTGAATCACTTGCTGCCGGTACGGCAGTTGATGTTCCCGTTAAAAATGACAGGACATTTCTTCTTACTGTTTTTTCCTATATGCTCAGTAAGCAGGCTCCGGAAAAATCAAAGATTTCTTCATATTTTATAGGCTCTCCGTTTGTCTGCGATGAATACGTTCAGTTTCCGGTAAGGCTCTTTTTTGAAAGCACCCTTACGGACTACACAAAAAAGCCTCATGTTGATTTTTTTGTCTATCTTCAGAAAGAAGGTGATGTCTATAAAATTTATGACTTTGACTTTAAGAAAAAGTCTGTAGAAAATGGTGACGAGGAAACTCAGCAAAAGGAGGATTCTGATGGCGGAAAGCAGTGAACTTACAAAAATAGAAAGGGAACTTGTTCTCCAGTATCTGCGTGACGACAATGTTCCGCTTACGGTTACCCTCGAAGAAAAGCCCGAAAAGCCGGAAGCTTCTCTTGTAGAAAATAAAGCAGATTCATCCGAAGAAAACAGAATTCCTGCCAGTGCGGTTTTTCCTGTTGCAATAAAGAGTGAGCAGATAAGAGTACTTGATCAGGGAATCATACTTCTTAAAAATTCTGCCCGAAGTGTTCTTCCGTTCCTCGGAAAAAAGGTGAGGGTACAGTTTTATTTTAATCATGTAGGCCTTTATTTTGTAACGGAGATGAAGGAATATTCAAAGGGGCTTGCAATTGTAGTTCCGCTTTCCATTAAGCGCATAAAGACAGCTTCACTTAAAAATGAATACGATTTTACTGCCGTAATTTCCTACAAGGACAGAAAAGGTTCTGACGTAAAAATAAACTGTGTTCCTTCTTTGGATTTTCCGCTTTTTGTAGTTCCGGTCTGGGCTCAGATAAAGGAAGAGTCCCGTAAAAAAGCAAAGGAGCTTCTTGAGCGTTACGTAGTTCAGGTTAAGGATAAGGCTGCCTGTGCCGTTGGAAACGGCGTGCACCTTCTTTCGGTAGTTCGTTTTCTTACAGAAGAAAATGCTGCTGTTACTGCAGAAGTAGACAATCTTGTTCCTCCGCTTAAGGTTCTCTATGTAGATGACAAGCGTATTGTTTTAGCCGGCGGAAAGGAAGCAGCTTTTATTCAGGAAGGTGAGCCGTATTCCCTCGAAATGAGTTTTATGCTTGCTTCCAACAGGCTTATTAAGCGCACGATAAATGTTGATGTAACTTTAGAAAGTGTCTATGAGTATTCAGAAGGCAGAAGCGAAAAATGTTACTCCTGCCTTTTTAAAGATATGAAGATGGAAGATTTACGCTACCTTTACGAGAGAATCTCCGGCGTAAAAGTAGCATAGTTTTATTATTTCTTTGTCCTGTAAACTACAGATTCAAGTGAGGGCTTCGGGCCGATTTTGTCAAATCCGCAGTAAGGAACAAGTACTTCAGGAATTGTAACCGAGCCGTCTGCATTCTGATAGTTCTCAAGAATTGCAAGCATTGCGCGTCCTACAGCAATTGCAGTTCCGTTAAGCATGTGAACGTACTTGTTTTTTCCGTCATCATCATGATACTTAACGTTAAGGCGGCGTGCCTGATAATCCGTACAGTTGGAAGTAGAAGTTACTTCGCCGTAGTCTCCGTCCGGATGCTCTTCATCAGAGCGGCCCGGCATCCAGGCTTCGAGGTCCCACTTGCGGTAAGCCGGAGCACCAAGGTCGCCTGTACATGTATCTACTACGCGGAACGGAAGACCGAGTCCGGTAAAGATTTCTTCTTCGATAAGGCGGAGCTGTTCGTGGATTTTGTCGGAATCTTCGGGAAGACAGTAGACGAACATTTCGAGTTTTGTAAACTGGTGGACGCGGTACAGTCCCTTTGAAAACTGACCGGCAGCACCGGCTTCCTTTCTAAAGCAGTGGGAAAGCCCGCAGTATTTTAACGGGAGTTTTTCCTTCGCAAGAATTTCGTTTGAGTGGTAGCCGCCAAGCGTAATTTCTGCCGTGGCGACAAGGCATGTTCCGTCACCTTCAAGGTTGTATACATTTGATTCGTTGCCGCGCGGATTGAATCCGATGCCGGCAAGAATTTCTTCCCGGGCGACGTCCGGTGTAATGAACGGCGTAAATCCATGCTTGCGCAGAATGTTGAGTGCGTACATAACGAGCGCCTGTTCAAGGAAAACGGCTTCGTTCTTGAGGTAATAGAATTTA
>JAGABO010000020.1 GCA_017614655.1 Treponema sp.
TATTGTTATCAACCATAATCTTAAAGGCTGAATAAAGATTATCGTCCATTGAATCTGGTTTTGGTTCCTTAGAAATTTTTCTGATTTCGGCATTCATGATTTTTTCGGCGGCCTTCATTTTAAGGGCAGCCTTTACTGCGCGCTCTGCATGGTCATCCATTTTAAGGGGTGCACCAACAAGGGCAATAATGGCATCTCCCTCGTACTTATCGATGGTTCCTCCTTCCGACATGATGATGTCCGACATCTTCGTAAGGTAGTAGTTTAAGAGGGCAACAAGCTGGGCTGCAGTAAGAAGTTCGCTGAACGAAGAAAACTTCTGTATGTCCGTAAAGATTGCAGTCATCTGGAGGCTTTCTCCTCCGAGCTTAAAGCTGTCCGGATTTGCAACAATCTGATCAACTACGTCTTTGGAAAGACACTGACTGAAGGCATTTGTAATAAACTTTCTGTCCTTAGAAGCTGCAAGGAATCCCATTGCAACCGTAGAAATATAAGTAAGGAAAGGAGTTATGAGCGGAACTGCCTGACCTGAATAAATTCTTTTAAACCAGAATACAGCAAAAAGAACAGCCGAAGAAAGAAGAATCATAATCAGGCCGGAAAAAATCTTTATGCCGGTACGGTTTACTCTGTTCATCACAAAAACAATAAGTACAGAAACTGCAAAGGCATAAAGAACCGAGCAGTACCACGGAATTTCACTTATGAAATCTTCATTTAAAATCTGATTTGCAAAACTGTAGTGAACACCCGGGAGAGGATACTGGGCTTCGTAAAGGTTTACGCCGTAATCCGAAGTACTCGATGCGCAGGTTCCGATAATGCAGAGGGAATCAGAAAGAGCTTCTTTAAGCTGCCCGCAGAGAAGTTCATATTCTTCGATATATTCATCTTCTCCGTCTTCTTCCATCCATCTTCTGAGCTGTGCCACATGATAGATTTTTCCGATGGAAATATAGTTATAGTCATCAAAAAGCATCTTGGGATAACGGAGGATTACCTTACCGTCATTGCCGCGCGGAATTACAATATCCTTAACTTCGCCGGAACAGTGAGCATCTTTAAGGGTAACAATCCTTTCATCTATGATGATTTTGGGATTTCCAAGTTTTTTAAGGAGGGCCGGAAGCGTAAGCTGTCCGTAATAGCCGCCTTCATATTTTATTACAGGATTTACACGGCGGTAATAGTTATCGCTGTCCGGATCTGCGTTAACATAGCCGGCTCCTGCTGCATGTTCAAGAAAATTAGGAATTGCAGGCATGACGCCCGTATATTCCTGAGTAGAAGAATCATTTATTACGCTGATTTCGGCATAATTATTTAAGAGTCCCCTTTCTACAAAAATTTCCTTTTCATATTCTGAAGGTGTATTTGAATTATCAAAAGTAAAGCTAAGGTAATCGATTGAGGAATTTTCCAGAGAAGCTTCCATGACTTCATCCGGTTCAAACGGTTCGTAATTTTCGTTTACACTCGGACGGGAAAAGTCCAGAAAAGTTAAATCAAAAACAACGGAAGAAGCGTTAAACTCTTCCATGACATTAATACAGTCAGCGTAGACATCACGGGTAAACGGAAAACTGCCGACTACATCAATGGCATAATCATCAATTCCGACAAGGATTACATCATCGCGGACTTCTGTACCCGGAAGGGCCTTCTGGTATAAGTCTGCAAATTTTGCATCAAGACTTGTAAAAAGAACCAGAGAGCCCAGCAGGGTACATAAAGCCGGACTAACTAAGGAAAAAAGCTTCCGTTTAGTCATCAAGCTCCCCTTCTGCCATTACATCGGAAGCACGGGAAGCAGCGGTTGCAGTTCCCTTTCCTTTCTTTGCAGAAGAACCGTTAATCTGATTTCTTGCTTCAATAAACTCGGCAAGAGTTTCTTTCTTTGGAGTACGGAGGGTAATGTCTTTTCCGTCTACAGAAATTACAAGCTTTGAATTTGCACCGAGCGTAATAACGCTTTCATCATTAAGAATCATTCCGGGAGCAACAGTTTCTGCCTTACCCTTTGAAGCCTCTAAAGTTACCTTACCAGTTACAGACTTTACCTCGTAATCCTCGGCAAAGAGTGCCATGCTCATAAAAAGACCTGCAAGAATAATAAAGACCTTTTTCATAAATGAACCTCCAGAATTTTATTTTAAGTACTTCATAATTTTTTCGATAGCCGGCAATTCAATATCGGCATCCGATTCAGGAACGCTTACAGCCTTGTAAAGTTCCCACGCCTGTGAAAGCGGATAAAGCTTAGCCTCTCCTTTTTTAGCTGCACTCTTCCACTGATTATAACCCGCTGTACGGGCAATTTCAAATGACTCCTGAGAAACTGTTGCTTCAAGCGGAATCCAGACAATGTTATCCTGAATGATGTAACGGCCGTCCTTTATGACGGAAGCTGCCGTTTGAGGAGTTACCCCGGAATCAATGGCCATGAAGATATGACCGGGAACCGTTATGAAAGCAGTCTTAATTCCGATTGATTCAAACAGGGCACAGTTTAAGATTGAAAGGTCGTCACAGTCACCGCCTGAATAAAGAAGCGTCTGATACGGGAACTGAAGGAAGTCTACGTCCAGAGTTTCTCCTGACGTGAACGGGCTGGTCGGATCCTTTACATAGCTTACGCCGAAAGCCTTAAGGACTGCAAAGATTCCCCTTGCGTACGAAAGGTTCTGGGTATATTCGCTCTGCGGATTTTTAAGGATTATGGTTTTTGCAAGTTTAGAAATCTTGTTGGCAGCACCGTCATGACTGCTTACGAAAGCAGCTGCACGCCTGTCATCTGCCCAGCTCATTGAGTTACGGCTTAAAGCAGTAATGTCTATAATCTGTTCTGATAAAACAGCCTTTCCGAGAGAACGGTAAGAAACAATAATCTTTCCTTCCGTCTTATGAGAAGAAAGGGATTCAAGAATCGTTTCGTTTATGAATGCCGTAATGTCTGCAGAAAAATATTCGTTTCTTTCTACAGTGTCTATTTCTGCACAGACTTTAGGTACGGACATGTACTCAGGAATAAGGACAGAAATCGTAACGTCAGAGATTCTGTTTTCTTCTCCGTTAAAGAACACTACAGAACCGAACGGATTTTCGTTATACCAGCTGTAGAAAACCGGGAAAACAGGTTCAGTTTCGATTTCGTCAATTTCGACCATATCAGGAGCAAAAATTCCTCTGGTAAAACTGTACTTTAAGGCAATACCGACATCCAGCCTTTTTGCAAAATGGTCCGGTCTGTAAACAAAATCCGTATAACCGGCAAAGACACCTACCTTAAGTTCAGGAAGCACAAAGAAGTCTGCAAAAACCCTTCCGCCAAAAAGAGTTCCGCTCATTCCCTCTGCATCCATTCCCTTGACTTTTGGAAAACTCCATACACCGCCGTATCCCTGAAGTCCGCATGCAAACCTGTCGTGAAGGCGGCAGCTGTAAGTAAGTGCTGCATCACCATAGTAAAGCGGAGTCGGATCAAGAGTAAGTGCAGTTATGGAAGCAATTCCTCCCTGTACCGAAATACCAAGTTTATCACGTCCGCGTACGGTAAACGGATAAAAGTCAAACGAGGCTGTTCCGGAAAAAGAATTATCGAACTCACCCGCAAGATGAACGTCAACCTGCGGCATAAGCGAAACTTCAAAATCAAGCGCAGAGAGAGGAAGAGAAACTAAAAGCGAGATAAAAACTGCTGCAAGTTTTTTCATTCTACTCTCCCGTAAGAATCTTTATCTTCTTGATATTGCTGAGTGCATTCTTATTGTTAGGATCTTTTGCAAGAACCTTGTTGTACATGTTGAGTGCAGCCTTGTAATTTTTCTGTGCCGCATAAACCATTCCCATGTTATTCATTGAAGAAATGGTGTTGAGCTTCTGATACTCGGCAAGTGCTTCTGCATACATTCCGGCACGGACGTAACTGTCGGCAAGACGCTTTGTATCTCCTGCAGCGCGGAACCTCTTTATAAGAACGGCAAGGTCGTTGTTGATGTAATTGCGTATATCTTCGTTAACAGCCTTGATGACTGCATCCTTTGAAGGATTCTTATAAGAACCCCTGTAACCGGAGAAAGCAACCGGCGGATAATATTCCCATGCTGCATGAACGTCTACGATTTCATAAGGAGTATCCTTGTCCTTCTGCATTGCAATGAGTTTCTTTGCGGCAGCCGTACGTGCAGCAGTAAAGCCCTTGGAGAAGTTCTTCATGCTCAGTCCGAGCCATGTCGTATTTGCATCAGAAATTACACCGTCCTCGAGGAACTGATTTGTCTTTTTCTCAGGAACGATTCCGGTATCAACAAGAACGATAAAATCATCATCCATTGCGATAAATCCTGTTCCGACACCAAAGCTTTCAAGACATGAGCAGACAAGAATTCCGATGTCATCATAATCACCGCTCATCAGGTTTAATGTCTGAAGCGGATACTGAATTGAATCAACCTTTACTCCGTCATGGAAGTCTTTATACGGCGTAAGGGTATCTTCTGAATAGACTATTCCTGCAATACGGAGTCCTTCCATGATTGCTGCGGCATACTGGAGCGGAGAATTCATACCCGGCTTCAGGTTAGTGATTTCCGTTCCGGCTATGTACTTTGCAGCCTCAAGAATTTCCGGAGTTCCGCTGTCGATAAAACATGCAAGGGCTGCAGTGTCTACCCATACGAAACTGTTTCTGTGCCTTACATCCAGAACGATGTTCTGAACTTCGACCATACGCTTTCCAAGGAAACTGTAGCTGATTACAAGCTCACCGTTAATCTGACCGTTTTCGCTGTAACGGAGGATTTCCGGACCAAAGTCTGCATAAATCGGAACCTGAACTTTCTTATAGCGGTTTAATATGGAATAAGATGCACATTCTTTTTCTGCAGCCGAATATTTTCCTGCCCTGAAGCTGATGTGTACGTCGCGTACTTCTGCAGTACTCATGTTGCGTACCGATGCATAGCCGAGAGGCACGTTCTTATACATGTTTGCATAAACTGGATAAGCAGCCGAATCCTGCTCAAAGTCTGTCATGAAGCCGGAAGAAGCTTTCTTTCCTGTAGAAAAGTTAATCTTAGCACTTACACCGGCATAAGGAGTCTTTACAAGGGGATTTCCGTCAATCATAAAAGATTCATATCCGCCGGTTGCACTAAGGACAAAACCCGGAGTAAACCTGAATCCCAGTTCTCCAAAGCCGCGCCAGTATGTTCCTCCGGCAGAACCGTCAACGCTTGCAGAATTAATAGACATGTTATGAATACCGAAAGAGCCGTTTGCACTCATGTAAAGCCGGGACAAAGGATAAAAGTAAAGCCCCATGGAAGCTCCGCCAAGGAAGATGTTGTAGTTTTCATCCAAAGCCTTTTCTTTAACCGAAGTATAACCGCCTTCAAGACCTACTGTAATGAAGTTAAAGAGATCCAGATCTGCATTAATTACACCTCCGAATCCGCTGTCCCTTTCCTCTTCCAAAGGAAAAGTCATATGCGGTGTAATCCGAACGGCAAAATCAAGCGCAGACACATTTGCAAGAAGCGCAAAGCTAAAAAACGCAATTGAAAAGACTTTTTTCATAACTGCTCCATTTTGTTTATTACTTAAGTTATTATAGTACAAAAAGCCCGTTTTGTCATTTTTTAGTATATTTTTTTCTGAACATTGTAGAAGTATAATTAAAAAAAACAGTTTGTACAAAGCTTGAATTATCTTGACCATTAAAGAAAAGCAATGCTAGAATTACATATCGGACGAGTTTACGGCACCTGCACTTTTTAAGATGCAGTTATTTTCTTGAACGTCCGCTTATGCGGATTTTTTTTTTAGGAGCAGTTTATGAAAAAAAGAAGGATCACAGGTCTTTTTGCATCAGTCATGATGCTTTTCGCTTTTTATGCATGTAAGACAGAAGAACCGGAACCTAAAGCCGAAGACACTTATTTTACGGTTACGTTTGACACAGACGGCGGAAGCGAAGTTGAATCCCAGAGCGTGCTTAAGGGAGAAAAAGCTTCAGTACCGGAAGAGCCTTCAAAGACAGGCTACAGCTTTAGTTCATGGCAGAAAAACGGAGCTGATTATGATTTTACAAAGCCTGTAACGGAAAACATTACATTAAAAGCTGTATGGACTGCAAAGACCTATACGGTAACGCTTTTTAATGAAGAAAACCCTTCTACAATTACGGCAACTTACGGACAGCTTCTTCCTGACCTGGAAAGCATCCCTGAACCTAATGAAGGAGAAACGTTCTCCGGATTCTATTCAGCAGAAACAAGAGTTCAATATATAGATGAAACTGGAAAAGGTTCAAGAATCTGGGACATTGATTCTGATGCAACGCTTATTCCTCTGTGGGGTGCAGTTACATTCACAATAACTTACGAAGGACTTGAAGGCGCAGAAAACCCTTCTTCAAATCCTGCTGAATACACAAAGGAAACGGAAACAATTACGCTTTCCCCCGCTGTTAAAGACGGATACACGTTTGCAGGCTGGTCAGACGGAAACGGCATCATAAGTTCAATTCCAAAGGGAAGCACTGGAAACATCACGCTTACTGCAACATGGTCTTTAACTGGATATACAGTTTCTTACAGCGTACCGGAAGGTACCTTGAATCCGAATGCAGGGATTACTTCATACACAATCGAAAGCGACACAATCTTTCTTGATGCCGCAGTAAAAATCGGAAAGAAGTTTACCGGCTGGTCAGACGGAAACGGCATCGTAACTTCAATTCCAAAGGGCAGCACCGGAAACATCACGCTTACTGCTGTCTGGGAAGATGATGGAGACTTGCCTGAAACAGACGAAATCATCACTAACCCCGACATCGGTTTCTACAGGACGATTAACGAGCAGTTTGATCCCGGTAAAGAAGGCGGAGTTGCTTCAAGCCAGTATGCAAGCGTAATGTCTAAACCGCTGAACGTTGAACTTTTCTATAATCAGACATATCATCAGCTTATAGAATCAGGAAAGAAAGACAATTACCAGTACAGCGATGTCGTTCATATCCTTATTGATTTAAGCATGTATTCAAAAAGAGGACGTGCCTTAAAGCCGGTCTATCAGGCAATCGATATGAATGATTATAAAGATAAGAAAAAAAATGCATACACGACAGACTTTATCACTCTGAACGACGAAATAAGGGCAGCAGTTGCGGCAAATCTTGAGACAGAATCAGACATACTTCAGCTTAACCTTAATCCGCTTTATTCAATTTTGAATACGGTCAGGGAAAAGGGAAAGACGGCAATAATCCGTTTCCACTACGATCCGTGCAATGCAGGTTTCCAATATTATTATACATATCTTAACGATAAGGGAGAAACTAAGGTAGGCAGCGAATACTTTGACTATGAGCCTGAAAACTTAAATACAATCATCGGTAACGACGGTCATATCAAGCAGATTTGTGACGTACTTGCTCAGTATCAGGATATAATTACGGCAGTTGAATGCGGACTTCTCGGACCATGGGGAGAAATGCACGGAACAACTTACGGTGACGGATATCTTACAGCAGAGCAGTTTGCAACTTTAGCACAAGGAAGAATTACAGGTTCTTATAATGTAAGTTCACTTCCTGTGGAAAAAGATGAAACAGACGGTCTGGATAAATTCAAGAAAGGCACTTCACTTCTTGTAGTCAGAAAATATCTTGAAGAAATGGAATCTCACGGAATCAACTGTCCTCTTCTTCTGCGCTATCCTCTGACACTTTATTACTATGCAGTCGCTTTTGAAGGAGCATCTCTTACAGATTCACTTCCTCTTGATTATGATCCGGAAGAACACAAAACTGATTTAGGTTACCGCCTAGGCATGTACAATGACGGATACCTTGGTTCTTACTCCGATTACGGAACATTTACATTGAAAAAAAGCAGCAGCCTTACAAGCGGAATGCTGGACGGATGGGAAAAAGACCGCATCAGAAGCCGCCGTTCAGAAGAAGTTGCAGTCCTCGAAAAATACCTTCGCCACACGGCATACGGCGGAGAACTTCTTGCAGGTGAAAGCGATACAAAACCTGCATTCTGGGATAAAGTTCCTTCTGAAGCATGTGA
>JAGABO010000187.1 GCA_017614655.1 Treponema sp.
AACCGCACGCGAAATTCAGATGGCAGAAAGCCTTATTGATTTAACGAAAATCGGTGCGCTGTTCAGTGACATAAAAACGGGAAGAAAACAGTGGAACCGTGAAATCATAAGCTATCAGAAGCTTTATGAAGGCTACCAGGAAGGACTTAAGCTCTACAATGCAGTTGATTTTGATGACCTTATCGTGCTTCCGATAAAGCTGTTTAAAGAACACCCCGATGTCCTTGCCCAGTACAAGGCACGCTATAAATATCTTATGGTGGATGAGTTTCAGGATACAAGCCATCAGCAGTATGAGTTCATGCACCTGCTTTCCGAAAAAAATGTTGCAGTTGTAGGAGATGACGATCAGTCGATTTACAGCTGGAGAGGCGCAGACTACCAGAACATCATAAACTTCGAAAAGGATTTTGCGCCGGTTCAGGAAATAAGGCTTGAGCAGAATTACCGTTCAACGGGAACAATACTTGCGGCCGCTAACGGAGTCATAAAGCACAACTCAAACAGAAAGGACAAGGAACTCTGGAGCGGAAAAGGAAACGGAAAACCCATAGAACTTTACCTTCCCGAAAACGAAGCAGCCGAAGCTGACTTTATTGCAGAAAGTATTCTTGGAATTTCTGCAGAAGAAAAACGCAAATATGATGAGTTCGGCGTTTTAATCCGAAGCAACACTCAGAGCCGCGCCCTCGAAGAAGCCTTTCTCGAAAACAACATTCCCTACACCATGAGCGGCGGAACTTCGTTTTTTGAGCGCAAAGAAATAAAGGACATCATAAGTTACCTCCGCGTAATTTCAAATCATGATGACGACATTAACCTTCTTCGCATAATCAATACTCCGAGACGCGGAATCGGACGGACGACAATCGAAAAGCTTAACGCAGTTGCAGACCGGATGACACTTACCCTCTGGGATTCAATACAGGCAGTTTTAGAAGCAGGAGAAGATGAATCAGGAATTTCTGACAGTACGCTGGAAGATTTAAAAGCCTTTACGGAACTAATCGAAAAATACAAAACGCTTCTTGGTGGAAAAGGTCTTGCAAAAAAAGTCCGTGAACTGGTTGCAGACATCAATTATTTTGACTTCCTGATTCTTGAAAACCCCAAAAGCGAAAAGGCTGCCCGATTCAAGTTCATGAACATCGAAAGCCTTATAAAAAGCATGGAACAGTGGGAAAATAATCCGGCAAACGAAGACACAAGCCTCTATGCATATTTAAACCGCATTACCCTTCTTTCGCGCGACGACCTTGACGACGAAGAAGCCGACAAAGGAAAAGTAAACCTTATGACGGTTCATGCTTCAAAGGGACTTGAGTTTCCGGTCGTGTTCATTGCCGGTGCCGAAGAGGGGCTTATGCCTCATGCCCGTGCAGTCGAAGAAGGAGGAGATGCAGCAGTTGAAGAAGAACGGCGTCTTTTTTATGTGGCAGTAACCCGCGCTCAGGAAAGGCTTCTTATTTCTTCGTGCCAGAGCAGGCGTAAAATGAACGCAAGCACTTCCTGTGAGCCCAGCCGCTTTATTGACGAAATTCCCCAGGAGCTTGTTGAATATCACGAAAAGCCTCAGAACGTAAGCGATGAACAGGCACAGGAACTTCTTCAGAACATGCTTAAAAACCTTGCAAAGCCGAGGGTGCCGAAGTTGTAAAAACTGCATTTGTGTGCTAGACTTTTTTATATGAAAAGATTTCTGCTTTTAACTGTGGCAGCTTTAACGCTGTTATTTATATCATGTGCCTCAAGCAACGCTTCGGGAAATAATTTTCAGGATCCGGAGTATTTAGCTGCAGCAGAGCCGCCTAAGGTTCTTACAGAGCTTCCGGTAATTGAATATTCAGGTGCAGGCATTAAATATGAAGTTGAATCCATGCTTCTTCATAATTTTCTTGTAATGTATGACGAAAAGGCAAGCGGAAAATACAGTGCACGTCTTCTCGATGAAGCTGCAACTGCTCAGCTTAAAGTCCGCTTTCCGGCAGGCACCTACGAGTGTCTTTTAAGCGAAAAGGCTCCGGACAACGATCATTCCTCTTTCTATGTTTTTCTTGACGGAATTCCCTACAGGGTTTACCCCAGTGATCCGCCCCTTGGAACATGGGAGCTTACGACAAGAGTTCCGATTTACTTTACGATCGATGAACCGCGCACAATCCTTGTTCAGATTCAGGCTAATTCGCCCTCTAAACTCGGAGAAACGGGCATGAACCTTGATTACATTCAGTTTGTAAAACGCTGATTATAAAAAATTGTTTAACGGGAGAAGGTTCCGCTTCTGAACATGCGGCGGAATACGGCCTCGAGTCTTGAATCCAGTACGCTCCAGTCAAAGTCTAAAAGCCCGTGCGGCGGGAAAAGAGGTTTTGACTGTGGAGGTCTTTTTTCTGCATCCTGTCTTAAGATTTCTTCTATCTCTTTAACCGAAAGAAGCGTAAGGTAAGGTTTTCCGAAAGCAACGATTGTACAGGTTTCGCTTTCTTCTTTATGACTTCCGCCGTCTTCGTCCAAAACCGTACGTTCTATGTGTACCCGGTTACTCTTGTATTCTCCGGAAAAATCGGGGCTCTTTTCGATATTTCTGATTTTAGTTCCGCGGCCGTTTACGCAGGTAAAGGTTTCTCCGAAAGACTTTAAGTGCTTTGGAACTTCATAAGTTGCACCCTGATCAGAAAACTGAGCCGTCTTAACGCCGTCATATTCCATGTCCGTACGCCAGTAGCGGATTGTGTAGACTGCATCAGAGGAAACAAAATACGAAGAAAGTTCCTTTGAATAAACAGGCGGATTTATCGTTATGCCCGAAGCTTTTCCTTCATCCTTAAAAAAACCGTAGAGAGGATTTTCATTAAAGGCATAACTTATTGATTTTACCGCAAAATCAAGATAAAGCTCGTTTCCGATTACACAGAGCGGAACATGATACGTTTCCTTAAAGCCAGGATATTTTATTTCCATATCCCAGGCACCGGATGGTTCTTCCAGCGCATAAAGGACAGTCCCGTCTTCATTTACTACGTTAAGATTTTTTTCGGCCGTAAAAAGCTGTTCAGTAAGCGGATGAAAATGAACGGTTATTTCTTCTGCAGCTCTCTTTGCCGTAGCCTGATTTACGTCGCGCGGATGTTTTTCTGTATACTCACTGCTTTCTGCAGCCCTGTCATCATAAAAAGAATGAAAAACACGCAGTATATTCTGCATGACAGGCTTTCCTTCTGAATAAAAACCGGAATCAAAAACAACATAACGCTCCCTGTTGCTCCAGATGCCTTCCAGAAGAAGAGGAACTGTTCCGGCATTTTCTTCCTGAACAGAAACAGATTCCTGTGCCGTAAGAAGGGCTGCACAAAAAGCGGAAACTATTGCTGTCAGAAAAAAAACTTTTTTGTTCATCAGGCTCCTGTGCTAGAAACGCTCATCAATTTCGTCCCATAAAGAAAAATGCTTTACCTGCCTTTTTTCGAAAGCTTCTTTTATAAGACCGTCAATTTCCAGTTCGTTATATACATTAACGGCATCTTCGAGCTTTGCCCTTAAAACCGGATGCTTCGGACTAAAAAGAACACAGCAGTCTTCATAGGGAAGGATGCTTGTTTCGTAAGTTCCGATTTTTACGGCAGTTTTAACAATCTCCTCCTTGTCGAGGCCGATAAGCGGACGATAAAGCGGCACTTCTGCAAAATGCTCGGTACACCTCATGTTTTCGTTTGTCTGTGAAGCAACCTGACCAAGACATTCACCGGTAATAATGGCTTTAGCTCCGATTCTTTCTGCAATCATGTTGGCACATTTTATCATTGCAAGACGGAGCATAAGCGTCGTAAACGGCTCGGGAGATTTCTGCTTTATCTTCATCTGAACGTCAGTAAACGGAACAATGTTAAGACAAAGTTCATCTCCGTAAGGCGCTATGATGCGGGCAAGATCTTCGACTTTTTTCTGAGCTTCTTCGGAAGTGTACGGATAAGAATGAAAATAAACTGCATCAACCTTCATTCCGCGCCTCATCATTCTCCAGCCTGCAACCGGGGAGTCCAGGCCTCCGCTTAAAAGAAGAAGCCCCTTCCCGCTTACACCTACCGGAAGACCACGGCATGTTTTTTTCTGTGCACAGTAAACGTAAACTTCCTTACGCACTTCTACATTGATTATGCAGTCGGGATTATGAACGTCAACAGTAAGAGTTCCGTCATCAAAGAGACCGCCCGCAGCTTCTACGGCAATCTGGTAAGAGTTGTAGGGAAACTCCTTGTCTTCCCTGCGTGCTTCTATTTTAAATGATTTAGCTCCGTTTTTCTTTGCTTCAAGACCGGCTTTTTTTACGGCTTCCTTAATTGCATCAAAGTTTTTTTCTACAACAGAAACCCGTGCCCAGCCTGTAATTCCCATAAGATGATCCAGGGCATATTCAACTGCTAAAGCTGATTCTTCCGTGCACTTTACGTAAAGGCGGCCTGCCCTGAGCGAAATGCGTGCATCCTTTGAAGTAAGCGCTTTCTTTATGTTTTCTGTAAGCGCGTTTTCGAAGAATTTTATGTTACCGCCCTTAAGGGTAAGTTCTCCGAGTTTTCCGATATAGCAGGCTGAATATTCTTTTTTAACATCTGTTTCTTTCATGATTAAAACCTTATTAAAACCTTACGGATACTCCCGCCGAAAAATAATTGTGTATTCTGTCAGAAAGACCGTCAACCCAATCCTTCTTAAACTTATTTACAAGTTCATCTGCAGTCCAGTCGTCCCTTCCGTTATAAGTATAGAGAAGTTCACCCTGAGAATTTGTTTTCTGATTTTCTCCGTCCATCGTTAAGCAGGCAGAGCCCTGTCCCGGATAAATGTGACGGTCAATGCCGTAGTTATGCACGAACTCAAAAGTCCAGCCGAGTTTAAGGGAAACTTCTGCGTAATTTCTGATTTTCGGGAAGGTATAACCGATTCCAAGATTTCCCTGAACCGTGTACATCTGATGCTCCTGGGTGAACATGTTAAGCTTGTTCCAGGCCCCGTCTACATGGTCTCCGGTTTCTGATTCATAGTTTGCAAAGTTTGCATGTTCAAAAACAGAGCCGTCCGTTGAATAGATTCCGGGTTCTGCAGTTATGTATCTTATGGCATCTTCTGTTTCGAGGCTTTCGGTAACATTTGCATGCCTTATGAGGGAAACGCCGATATCAACAGAAAGATTTTTAACGGGGGCCGTGTTAAACCAGAAGTTAACGGCACTTGAGTTCGGCTCATAAAGGCTTCCCATTTTAAGACCGGAGTTTGTATAATTCTGATAGTTTACGGTTTTCTGAGTGATTGAGGCCATGTTCGTGTTGGTGTCGTAATCCCAGTGCGAATAGGTGTACGGAGTTATGATCGTCCAGTCAAGACCGATTTTTTTCATGAATGAATCGTCGGGCACATAGATAAGTCCTGTCTGAAAAGCCAGGCGGAGTTTTGTATCAAGATTAAGCTTTACCATCTGGTTTACGTTAAAATCATCAACAAAAATATCTGTAGACCAGATAAAGCCCTGTGCAGGTTTTACGTCAAAAACAAGTCCCATCTGAAGGTTATCCGAGTTTCCGCCGATTCCCTGACAGGCCATATAGGGAGCAGGAAGCAGATATGAAAAATCAAAGCGTTTTCCGTAAACAATGTTTTCGTAGTAAGTGAAGGTAAACCAGCTGAATAAATCATAGCTTAAACTGTGATAAGCCATGAATTTTGAAGGAGAAAGCTTATCTCCGTTATAGCTGGAAGATGCTCCGATTACGCTCATCTGCTGATTGTACCTGAGTTTTTTTCCCATGTACGTAAGCGAAATTGTTCCCTTGTGATAGTCGGTATCATTAAGGGTAATTCCTTTTCCGAGGAACTGCCCTGTTCCGTTTCTGAAAATTCCTGCCTGAAGAAAAATGTTTTTATTTCCAAGGGCAATTACGTCATCTGCATCAAGATAGCCGAAAAGCGGACCTACGCTCGAAGGATCCTGAATCGAATCGTAAAGGGACTTCTGAGCATACGGAAGATAGAAGTTTTCGTTATCTGAATTGCGCCAGACAAGTCCCATCTTGTAACCGAAAGAAACAAGGTCCTTAAAAAAAGTTTTGTCACCTTCTATGTGCTGATAAAATTCAGCAAGGGCCTTTGCGGAGTTTACGATGTCACCGTCCGTTTCACTTGAAATCGTCTTATGGACAAACTCACCTGCAAGGTTTACGTAAAGGGCTTTTTCCGTAAGTTCTTCGTAATAGCCTGAAGCAAGAACTTTGTCCCTTTCATTTCCTTTTTCCTGAACCTGTTCAAGAATGTCCTTGATTGTAAGAACCGGATAAGGACGAACAGGAGGAAGCTTTTCTACGACACCGCGGAGAAGCCACGACTGTGCATCAGAATAAAACGGATGAGACGGATTAACGCTCATCTGAGAAAATGCAAAGGAAGCAATGCATAAACCAAGCAAAAGTACAAGAAGTTTTTTCATTTTAAAATCCCCGGTATCTTAACGCTGCACGAAAGGGCAAATTCAAATCCCTGCTCCGTGCATCCGCTTTTGTTATCTTTATTGAATATAATTACATAAGAAGGCTGAGCCCTGAGCGTAATAAAATCATTTGCGCAGAAAGTTCCCCTTAAGCTTATGCGGTTTACGTACTCAGCCGTTCCGTGAGGCGCAGAAAAGGACTGTCTCCTTTTGGCTTCTTCCTTTCCCTGTCCTTCTTTATTCGGATAAGCCCAGTTATGAAGGTCATCAGGATAGCCGTCCCCGTCAGCATCAGCGCCGTCTTTATAGGCAAAGTCAGTTTCGCTTCCTCCCCACTTGTTGTCACCAGCTGCATTAAAGTCCTTAAATATCCTGTCGCCGGAATATTCACCGCGGGCCATTAAACGGTACGAAAGCGAAACAGAGAAAAAGTCCGGCTTTTCATATCCTAAAGAAAATTCACCTGCAACAGTGTCCGGTCCCATCGGAGAGCCCATCCATTCGTAGAAGACAGGCATGTCACCGATGTTCTCTTCATAAGTACGCACAAACGTCCAGGCAGGAGTTTCCTTTATGTACATAAAGGGTTCCGTATAACTTCCTTCAAGGCACAGGCGGAAATAGCCGTCTTCAAACGGAATAAAGCCTTCGACTCCGGCCTGTCCTGCCATTGCATTAGGAGTTACATCATTCGGCCAGTTTTCTACTTCATAAGAGGTCTGAAACTGGTCCATTGCAAAAAGTCCGTAAATACGGAAGTAACGCCATGGAACAAAGTTAAGCTTTACCGCAAAATAGCTGCTTACATGGGTTGCATCAACAGAAGAATCATAATCTTTCCAGGCACTCATTCCATGGTAAATTGTAAACGGATTTAAAAAGCGAAGTTCAAACGGAGCATTTACAAGAACACCTTCCATTGCCGTTATTGAAAGCTTTTTAAAAAGCCTTAAGTCAAAGCCATGCATATACATGTAGCGGTCAACACCGAGTTCCGTTACGTTCATGTTCCAGGCAAAATTGGGTGAATAAAACTTTAGGTTTGCAAAGGTTGCGCCTGTAAGCGTATTGTTCCAGATGATGCTTCCAAGCGAAGTGCGTCCTATGCTCTGGCTTCCGATTCCAAGCCGGAAGTTTATGCCTGTGTTTTCCGTTATTAGAGAACCTGCACTAAAATAGGCCGTTTCGGGAAAGTTTATGTCCATGCCGCTTGAAGCAAAAGGAATGTTCGTGTAATTATCATCATGCAGCATGCAGCCTTTGTTCTGCCTTAAAAGCACGTCCATGTTCATCGTCATGATATCGCCGGCATTTATGGAAAGCGGAATGCTTATAAAAGGCTTACGGGAATAGCGGTCGTAAACCCAGCCAAGTTCATCATTTGTTTTATACTGGCCTTCAAGGGAAAGTTCCGGAGAAGCAAGAAACGAAAACGCATCCACCGATAAAGACGGAAGTTCTTCATCAAGCCAGGAAACTATGCTGTCATAGTTACGCTTACCTGCAGAAGAAAGTTCATCATAGGGAATTTCCTTTAAGTGCAGGCGGATTTCCCCTACGGTAACCGGAGTTGAATCCGTTAAATCCGTACGTCCGCTTTCTGCTGCAACAGCACAGAGTTTTTCATAAACAGGATTTTCTGCAAAAACAAGTTCCTGCGCTCCCCTCTTATCACGGGAATACACAAGAGACGGTATCAGAAAAAATAATGCAGCCGGAAGAAAAAAACTTTTTTTCATAAAAAATTTCCTACAGCGTAAAAGAAACGGCACACTTCAAATCTTCGTCCGTAACGGGAGACGGGAATTTTTCCAGAACCTTTTCATAGAAGGCAAGGGTGCGTTTTCCGTGAAGTTCAAGGGAGAAACCGCGGCTGATTCTTCCGCCCTCTTTTCCAAGACGGGCAAGTTCGTCTTTTTTTCCGCAGAGGCCTAAAAGAATTGAATGCATTTCGAGGTCTGTATCGGCAAGATATCCGTTTACACCGTTAAATACTGTATCAGAAAAACTTGTATCTTTACGACAGACAACAGCCTTTTCCAGAATAAGCGCTTCAAGGATTGTCATTGAATGCATTTCCGAAAGTGAAGCTGTAATAAATATGTCGGCCATTGCGTAATAGGCATAAAGCTTTGTCCAGTCAATAAAGCCGGTAAAGATGATTTTATCTTCGAGTTTTTCTTTCCTGCATCTTTCCCTTAAAGGTTTTTCCATTGCACCGGAACCGATAAAAACAGCCTTTACGTTTTCCTTCTGGCGGACAACAGACGAAGCAATGTCGTAAAGTTCAGAAAGGCGTTTTTCTTCTACGACACGTCCTACATAAAGAAGAACGGTATCATTTTCTGAAATACCGAGTTTTTTTCTTAAAGCTGATTTTTCTTCCGGAGAACAGAGTTTTGATGCAAACTTTTCGCTGTCGGTTGCATTTGGAATTACGGCAGACGGCGTAGACGGAAGCATAAACGGCATCTTAAAATAATTACGGGCTTTTTCCGAAACGTTGATAAACGCATAAAAATCTTTGTAAACTTTACGTACAACTTTTCTTATGATTGAACGCGGAATAAGACATCCGAGTTTTAAATAATAGCGGTAGTAGTCTTCCCACATTGTATGTGTACTTGCAATTACGGGAATGCCCATAATCTTTCCGGCTTTTATGGCAGCCTTTCCCATGGAAAATTCCGTATGTGAATGAATGATCTGAATGTTGTGGCTCTTAAGGTATTTTACAATGTCTTTTACATCCGGACGTCCTATAAACTGACCGTCACCAACGGGAGCCTTTATGGATTTTACGCGGAGGACATTTTCTTCAAATGCCGGTTCCGGATTAACGTATTTTTTTCCTGCACTTACGGTAACGACAACAACATGATGTCCCATCGTTTCGAGGATTCTCTTTAACTGAATGACAACGGTAACGACACCGCTTTTTGTAGGAAGATAACTGTCAGAAAATAAAGCTATATTCATAATATTTCTATTTTAATTGATTATACCAATGCTTTCAATATGCATGTTAACAGCTTACACATGAAAAAGGTCTTCCAGGCATTAAACAAACTGTGAAACCGCTGAAGCTATGTATGTATATTTAAATAAGTGCGAGGTTTTCACAAACAGAAAAATAAGGTATAATCGGTGCCATGACTTCCGGACAGAAAAAAGCAGTTTTTGATTTATTAAAAACCGTATCCTCTTACAACGCAGGTTACACTACACCTTCATTCAGTGAGGAGCCGGCTTTTGAAGATGATTTTGTGGAAGTCATCGAAACAAAACCGGCTTCACCTGAAGTTCAGGTAAAAACAGGATCGGAAAAATCAGTTCCGGAAAAAGAAAGCGCACCCCAGGTTCAGGTTAAAAAAGAAGCTCCTTCCATTTCGCAGGGTGTTACGCTTGAATCAATTGCTGCAAAAATATCTTCCTGTACAAAATGCCTTCTTTCTCAGAAAAGGCTTAACACAGTTCCCGGAGAAGGCGTCATAAATCCGCTTGTTCTTGTCATAGGAGAAGGCCCGGGGGAAGATGAAGACAAAACAGGCCGGCCTTTTGTTGGAGCTGCAGGCCAGCTTTTAGACAAGATGCTTTCGGCAATCAGCTTAAGGCGGGACTTAAACTGCTACATTGCAAACATTGTAAAATGCCGTCCACCCATGAACAGAACTCCTATGGAAGACGAAGCTGCCGCCTGTTCAGGATTTTTGCAGGCACAGATTCATGTATTAAAGCCTAAGTTCATCCTTGCAATGGGACGCTGTGCAATTCAGAATCTTTTAAAAACTCAGGAAGGAATAAAAAGTTTAAGGGGCCGCTTCTTTGAATACAACGGC
>JAGABO010000188.1 GCA_017614655.1 Treponema sp.
ATATACTTATATAAAAAAATGTTATAAAATAAAAATAAATCTTGCATTCATTTATTTTCGGGATTAACATTTAAAGGTTATGAGCAGTATCCTTGTTATTGAAGACGTTGTAGAAATGTCTGAGCTTATTTCACTATATCTAAAAAATGACGGTTTTGACGTAAAGGCTGTAGAAAGTGCAGAAGATGCTTTCGAAGTTCTTGAAAAAGGTTACAGAACTGACCTCGTTCTCCTTGACTTAAACCTTCCCGGTATGAGTGGTCTGGACTTTCTTCAGAAATTCCGTTCTGAATATAAAAAAGCGATACCCGTAATAATTGTAAGTGCCCGCGATGCTGATGAAGATATAATTCAGGGACTCGGTTACGGAGCAGATGAGTTTGTTACAAAACCATTCAGTCCGAGGGTTCTTGTTGCAAGGGTAAAGGCTAAGCTTAACCGCCTTTCCGAGACGGAGGCAAGCTTTGAAGAAACAATTACTTTCGGACCGTACTGCCTTTATACGAACAGCTGTCTTCTAAAAAAAGGAAACGTAAAAATACCGCTTTCTGCAAAAGAATATGAAGTTCTTGAATATCTTGCAAGAAATCCCGGTAAACAGCTGAATCCGGAAAATATTTACAATGCCGTCTGGAAAAATGCTTTCGGTGACATAACTGCCGTTGCAGTTTACATTCAGCGGCTCAGGAAAAAAATAGAGGAAGATGTTACAAAACCTGTATACATCGAAACTGTTTTTGGAATGGGATATAAATTCAATATATGAAAATTAAGACACGCCTGAGCATACTTATTCTTGTAATCGTACTTGTTCCTGTTTCGGCGCTTCTTGCAATTTCCCTTTATCATTATTATTCATCGCCCGAGAGGTTCCTTATTAAAGGATACAGGGAAATTCGTGCCCTCGGAGGAATTGATCTTTCCGA
The DNA here is from genome assembly GCA_017614655.1 of Treponema sp. Classification (GTDB taxonomy): domain Bacteria; phylum Spirochaetota; class Spirochaetia; order Treponematales; family Treponemataceae; genus Treponema_D. The sequence continues at coordinate 927 of JAGABO010000188.1, forward strand.
AAGTACATGGAATGAAATAGAAAACCGTCTGTACGGAGTTCCCCAGGGAGTAGAAGTATCAGTTTTTTATGACGGAAAGATATTAAGTTCAAATATTCCTGACCTTCCTTCCGGTATGGAAGTAAGTGAAAACGAGGTTTTTGACTTTGTTCAGTCTACGAGTTCAGAATATGAATATCAGTTTCAGAAAATATATGTACCGGAAAAGAGAGCTATAGGAAAACTGCTTTATTCCGGAAAACCCCGCAGGAGGATGAACGGAGTTCTTTTTATAACGCGCACCAGAATTTCTGCATCAAGAAGGCAGGGATGGATTGAACGCAGGTTTGCATTAGCCGGAATAATAGTTACAACTCTTTTTGAAGCCGTTGCCATCATCATCATTTATCAGATTTCGCACACTCTCTTTTCGTCCGTTACTTTTGTGGAGAAGACTGTTCAGAATATTGCAGACGGCGGCATTGACAAAAGGATTGATTCTTCCGCCGTAAGTAAAAAAGCTGATGAGATTTCGCATCTTGTTGATAATCTTGAAAAGATGCGTCTTGCGCTAAAGGACAATGAATTAAGAAGACAGCGCTTTATCATGGGAATAAGTCATGATTTAAGGACTCCTGTTGCCCTTATAAAAGGCTATACCGAGGCTATAACGGACGGTGTAGTCAACGACATGGATTCCGTAAAAAAGTCGCTTGGAATTATCCATACAAAAGCTTCCGTTCTGGAAAACCTTATCAACAACCTTATTGATTATGTTAAGCTTAACGGAAACGAGTGGCTGCTTTCTCTGGAAGATACCCTTATAAAGCCTGTGCTTGATGATTTTGCAGGCGTAATGGTTTCTTCTGCCGGTTTTTACAGGCGAAACATAACTGCCGGCATAAATATAAGCGAAGACCTCAGTATTCCGCTGGATAAAAATCTTTTTGAACGCGTAATGGAAAACCTTTTTTCGAATGCAGTCCGCTATTCATCGGAAGGAGATTCCATCTCGCTTTGTGCCGAAGAAAATGATTCATGTATAAAAATAAAGTTTTCTGATACCGGAACCGGAATTTCGGAAAAAGAGCTTCCTCATATTTTTGACCTTTTTTATAAGGGAAGTGCTTCCCGTCGTGAAAACGGAAACGGAATCGGGCTTTCTGTCGTGAAGACCGTAATCGATGCCATGAACTGGTCTATAGATGTTGCTTCATCTCCCGGAAAGGGTACGGAATTTACGATAACAGTCCCTCTTTCTCAAGAAAAGACTGAATAAGATCTGCAATTCCTTTTTTGTCGTCTGCATTTATATAATGAGCAAAAGAAAGCTGCTTCATGTAGGTAATCTGTTTTTTTGCATAAATACGGCTGTTTTTCTTTATGAGAGACTTTACTTCTCCGAGGGTAGAGCCCTCAGTCAATTTAAAAAACTCCCTGTAGCCTATAGCTTTCATGGCCGGGGTTTCTTCATTAAAGCCTCTGTTTACGAGTGAAAGGAATTCTTCATAAAGCCCTGCTTCAAACATTGCATCTACACGTGCATCAATACGTGCAAAAAGCTCGTCGCGGTCCCGTGTAAGTACAATGACGAGAAAGTCAAAGATTTTTCTCGGTGTGTCTGATACGGGATAAGAAGAAAGCGGCTTTCCGGAAGAGAAAAATACATCGAGTGCACGGATTGTCCTGTAGGTATCGTTTTCATTGATACGCTGTGCAGAAAGCGGGTCAACCAGAAGAAGAACTTCATGCATGGCGGTTTTCCCGTTTTTTTCCAAAAGTTCAAGCATTTTTGCGTGAATTTCGGGTTTTGCAGCAGGAGCCAGGGAAGGGCCGGTAAGGAAGTTCTTTATGTAAAAGCCGCTTCCGCCCATTACAACCGGTATTTTTCCCCGGCCGAGTATTTCCCTGCAGGCAGCATCGGCTTCTTCGGTAAAAGAGCAGGCTGTAAACTGTTCAGACGGATCTTTTATGTCTATAAGATGATGAGGCGTTTCGTTTCTTTCTTCTGGGGTAGGTTTTGCAGAACCAATGTCAAAGCCTCTGTAGACCGCTTCTGAATCTGCACTTACGATTTCGCCACGGCCTTTAAAAGCCGAAAGACTGTCTTTTCCGAAGAGTTCTCCGGCAAGTGCAGTCTTTCCTGTTGCTGTTGGTGCAAATATTACGATTACGGGGCGAAAACTACTTGTTTGATTCAAGTTTATACTGAACTTCGCCTGTAAAAAGCTGGCGTGCTGCAAGGCTTACGACTTTTCCGTCATTTTCCTCGAATTCTTCGCCCTTTATCATTGCAAGCTGATATGCACGCCTGCTTGCTGCTGCTGTTATTTCGTACATGCCGCCCTTAAAATTACACATCTCTTTAAGTGGAAATATCATATGACTGCCCCTCAAAAAATTTGACTTGCATTATACAATTTTTTACCTGCCGTGTCTAGTTGCTAAGTGAGGGTAATTTTTTATGGTCTGGTTACTGATTTCAAAAAACTTGCATTATCATAATAAATGTGGTTTAATAGAAGTACTATTTGTTTATGATTCAGGTGACGCGTTTAAATGACAAAAAGTATTGGGTTAATCCTCATCAAATTGAATCCATGGAGCAGTCTCCGGATTTGACGCTGACTCTTCTTTCGGGAAAAACAGTTGTTGTAAAGGAAACTCCAGAGCAGATCATTGAACGTATCGTTGATTACCGCAAACAGATAGGGAACTACAGCCAGGAATTATAAGGCAGTCCTTAAAAGCGGGAGGATTTTATAAATGGATTTAGCTACCATCATTGGATTCATAGGCGGTGTTGCCATGGTTTTCCTCGGAGTTTTCTCCGGCGGTTCTTCCATCTGGAACATTCTTGACCTTCCTTCAGTAATTATTACCGTTGGCGGTTCTTACATGGCAATCTTTGTTTCTTCCCCGATGAACATGACTTTAGGTCTTTTCGGTATCATAAGCCGCTGTTTTAAAACTTATG
>JAGABO010000189.1 GCA_017614655.1 Treponema sp.
TACGATTGCAATGTCAGTATCAACTCCGGTTGCCTAAAGGGAGCCCTGAGTCATGATGCGCTGTGTTGCTCCGACCTTAACGCCGCTTCCCATCTGAAGCGGAACAGGAGTTACAGTGTCTTCGGTTGCAGGTGTTCCTGCATGAATGACGTCCTGATACATAAGGTCCTCAAACTCTGCACGGTGCTGCTTGAAGCCGACTGTGTTTACGTTTGAAAGATTGTTTGAAATCGTGTCAATGTTCATCTGCTGTCCGTTCATGCCGGTTGCAGCGTTCCATAAACTTCTAACCATAAAAGAAATACCTCTGATTTAATTATCGGTTTTCTAAAATCCCTCTTTAACAAAAGGAGGCATAAAACAAAAAAAAATGCCCTGAATAACTCATTTAAGAATTACTCAGGGCGCCTGCTGTTACCTGTTCACCGTAGTTACTTTATTCCACAACGTATCCATAAAGCTGTCATGCGTCTGAACCGTTTTCTGGTTTGCTTCGTAAGCCCGGTTTACTTCTATCATCTGAACCATTTCGTTTACAACGTTAACGTTACTGGTTTCTACATAACCCTGAAGGAATCTGGGCCTCTCATCACCTTCTGCGATGTGAGGTTCTCCTGCAATGCCGTTTGTATTCCAGAGGGAAGAACCCTGTTTGTCTAAATAACGTTCATTTTCAAAGCGGACGATTTTTATGCGGTCAATAAGGGTGTTGTCTTCTTTCGTGTAAACCATTCCGTCCTGATTAACAAAGAATTTATCGTCCGGTACGCGGATATCTCCGTTTTCACCCTGAACCGGATAACCTTCTTTTGTAAGAAGTATTCCCTCTTTTCCAAGGATAAAGTTACCGTTTCTTGTATAGCGGTCTCCCTGAGGGGTTCTTACTACAAAAAAACCCTTTCCCCCGAGAGCAAGATCGGTACGGGTATCAGTTGATTTAAATGACCCCTGTGAAAAATCAGTAAAAATCTCGTTGCTTTCTACACCAAGGCCGATTTTTCCGATTACGGGAGCCTTGTCAAAGGAACCTACGGAAACTGAATACTGGCCGTCGGCCTTAACGCGGGAAAGGAGAAGCTCACTGAACTCTTTGTTTACGGCTATATCTTTTTTAAAACCTGTTGTATCAACATTGGCAAGATTGTTTGAAATTGTGTCAAGACGCACCTGCTGTGCGTTCATTCCTGTAGCTCCGATATACCATCCGCGTATCATTTTCTGCCGCCTTATAAAAGTTAATCTGCAATCCGTTGCAGTCATTTAAATAATCGGCATATAAAAAAAGGATTTTAGTATTTTATTTTGTTGAATTCCTTCAATTTTACTGTATAATAAATTTAGATGAGTTTTTCCCTGAAATCCGTAAAAGTGTTCTTACGGTTATTTCTGTTATTTACAGGTGTCTCTTTTGCATTTTCCCGGGATGTTGCGAATCTTATGATTAATCCCCTGGGCGGAGTCGGTATTGAGCCTTTGACTCAGGCAGAAAAGCATTTTGTTTCTACTCATGAAATCCTTAATGTTGTATGTGAATCTAACTGGCCGCCGTTTGAATATTCATCAGCTCCGGAATCAGAAACACCCTATGCAGGTATAAACATTAACCTCTTAGAAAAGATGGCTTCGATTTACGGCATTAAGCTGCACTTTATACGCACTTCGTCTTATGAAGAAAGCATAGATTTTGTCCGGACAGGAAAAGCCGACATAATTACGGGATACATGGAAAACTTAAAGGACCTTCCATTTGTACAGTTTTCTGATGAAATCTATTCAATTCCGCTTCTTGTAGCTTCATCGACAGGAATTTATCCTCCGGAAGGTTCCCTTATTACACACGGAAATCTGTCTCCTTCTGTACTCGAAAGCATAAAGGAAGTTTTTCCGGAAGACAAATATCACTTTGAAACCTGTTCTTCTCCGATAGAAATTATAGACAGATTCAGAAACGGAACTGCAAAATACATAATAATAGGACAGTTTGAAATCTCTCTTGCCGAAGATTTACCTGCCTATTCTTCTTTTCCGATAAATAATCATTATTCCCAGAGTTTTGCATTCTCTTCTTCGCTCGAAAAAGAGGTTATTTCTATATTTAACAAAGCCGCAAGAAGTTTCTCGTATGATGACCTTAATATGATAAGCTATGAAGTTCAGCTTAATCAGTTTTACGAAAAAAAACTTCATGAAGATGAAAAAAGAGCCAGAAATCTCATTATGCTGGAAATCCTTATCATAGCACTCTGTGCAGTTACACTGTGTATAATAATTCTTGTGCTCATATTAAAACACAAGATTCATGTAATAGAATATGATGACATTACTCCCCTTCATACCTATAACCGTTTTAAGAGAAATGTTTCTAAAAAGTTACGAAGGGCAAGACCTAATGAATATATAATACTTTCGCTCAACATAAACGGCTTTGGATTCATCAATGACAGCATCGGTTTTGAAAACGGAAACCACCTTCTCTGTGAAATTGCAAATTTCTTTATTTCACAGGGTAAAAAAGGCGAAAAATACTGCCGTTTCTATGCCGACAACTTTATTTTCTTCATTAAGAACCCGGGATTATATCCTCTTATTGAAGACAGGGTTTACCGTATGACCCAGATGCCGGAAAAAGTTACCGCACTGCTTCCAAATCATTACAAGCTTACTTTTTCAAGTTCCGTCTACTATATTACAAATCCGTCAAATTCCGACATAACCGGAATGATTACAAAAGCAAATCTTGCCCTTAATATTTACAGAAATACTTTCCTTACGCACCGTACAATCGAATATACGGATGAAATGGAAGCCGAAAACAACTGGAATATGAAGGTCACCATAAACATGAACCGTGCTCTGGAAAATGAAGAGTTTGAAGTCTATTTCCAGCCGAAGTTCCGCTTTGCAGATGAGTTTATTGTGGGAGCAGAAGCCCTCATAAGGTGGAATAATCCGGAAGAAGGTCTTCTTCTGCCGGGAAAATTCATACCTCTTTTTGAACACAACGGTTTTATAGAAAAAATAGATATTTACGTCTTTAAAAAGGTATGTGAATTTCTTGACAGATGGAACAAGAGCGGAAAAGACGGAACTTGCCCCTTCCCGCTTACAATTTCATTTAACTTAAGCCGCTTTCATCTTTATGATCCGGAACTTCTTGGAAAACTTACAGACATCGTTCACTCTTATGACATTGCACCTTCAAGAATAGAAATTGAACTTACGGAAAGCATTGTTTTTGACAATCAGAAACGACTTGTTCAGGTAATGCAGAAACTTAAGGAAGCGGGCTTCCTTATTTCTGTTGATGATTTTGGAAGCGGTTATTCATCACTTAACCTGCTCAAGGATATTCCTGCTGATGTAATTAAACTTGATAAAGAATTCCTTTCTAAAGCAGGAACAACACCAAGGGAAGCAATTATTATCGAAAGTGTTATAGAAATGGCAAAGAAACTTCACATGACGACAGTTGCAGAGGGAATAGAAACAAAGAATCAGAGTGAACTTCTTAGAAATATCGGCTGTGACATTGCTCAGGGCTTTTTCTATGCAAAGCCGATGCCGACTGAAGCTTATTATGAATTTCTTAAACGCTATGTAAAACAGTAGTAATGCCGTTTTTTTTTCGTTGATAATACCTAAAAACAGGATTATAATAAATTTAATACATCATGGAGGTGTTTAATTAAAATGTCATCTAAAAAATATGAGGAGCCGCGCGTACTTGCAATTATTCTTGGAGGCGGCAAGGGAACACGTCTTTACCCTCTTACAAAGGAAAGATCAAAGCCTGCAGTACCTTTCGGAGGAAAATACAGAATCGTTGATATTCCGATTTCTAACTGTATTAACTCAGGCTTTAAGAAGATTTACCTTCTTACGCAGTTCAACAGTGCTTCCCTTCATCTTCACATTATAAATTCATACAACTTTGACCGCTTTAGCCACGGTTTTGTTGAGATTCTTGCAGCAGAACAGACTCTCGAACATTCAGGATGGTATGAAGGAACTGCAGATGCAGTAAGAAAGAACTTCCTTCACTTTAAGAGACAGAATCCGACTCATTACATCATCCTTTCCGGAGACCAGCTTTACCGCATGGATCTTAAAAAGTTCATGGATCAGCATATTGAATCCGGCGCAAACATTACGATTGCAGCAAAGGCTGTAAACCGCAGGGATGCAACAGGTTTCGGTATAATGCAGCTTGACGACAAGAATCAGATTACTGCCTTTATGGAAAAGCCTGCAGCCGATCTTAACATTGATGAATGGAAAATCCCGGAAAAATCACGTTCACCGGAACTTCCGAAAGATCTTGAATATCTTGCTTCCATGGGTATTTACATCTTTGATGCCGCAACTATGGACGAAATGCTCGATAATGATTTTATGGACTTCGGTAAAGAAATCATTCCGATGGCAATCAAAAAAAAGAAGGTTTCAAGCTACATCTTTAACGGCTACTGGGAAGACATCGGAACAATCCGCTCTTTCTATGAAGCAACACTCGACCTTACAAATCCGGTGCCGAACTTTAACTTCTACGATGAGACAGCTCCTATTTATACACACATGCGTAACCTTCCGCCGAGCAAGATTAACAATGCAGATTTAACTTCTACCCTTGCAAGCGAAGGTTGTGTTATTACTAATTCACGACTTCAGCATTCTGTAATTGGTGTACGTTCTATCATTAACGAAGGCTGTGATTTAGACGGCGTTGTAATGATGGGTGCTGACTACTACGAAACCGATGAAGTTAAGGCTTATAACCGTAAGAAAGGTATTCCTGATGTAGGAATCGGCCGTAACTGTAAGATTAACAAGGCAATCATCGATAAAAATGCACACATCGGTGAAAACTGCTGCATCAACATAAGCGGCAAAAAGTATGAAGACGGAGACCACGGCCTTTTCTACAGTGCCGACGGAATTATCGTTATCAGAAAGGATGCCGTAGTTCCAAACGGAACAGTTATTTAACCTGCTATTCGGCAGAAGAAGCTTCTGCTTAGGATAGGGCGCATGTTTTATAGGAAAAGATGCAGAAACGCATCGTATTTTTCTTATGAAAATGCGCCCATTTTTTTACTGTTTATTTTCTATTCAGAAAGGAAGTCAAGGACTGTCCGGTATGCTTCTACAATCTGATGTGTTTTTTTTGAAGCTATCTGCTGCATTACTTTATTGGAATCATAATGGTCCGGATGAAAAAGCTTTAATTTTTCTTTATAGGCTTTTTTTGCATCATCGGCTGTTGCAGAAAAAGTGATTCCCAGAAGTTTAAATGCAGATTCTGTCTTAAGTGTAATCTTTTTGTATACA
>JAGABO010000190.1 GCA_017614655.1 Treponema sp.
ATCCTTCATGCTTTCGAGAACTGATTTTTCTTCTGCATTGCGGGTAACAAGTGCTACTTCCGAAAGCGGCTGGCGGTTTTTAAGGTTAAAGGTGTTGCGCAGGCTTCTTCCCATGGAAACGGCCTTCTGAACCGTTGCCATCTTGAATTCAAGCTTTTCGTCGCGGAACTTCTCTGAATAGACCGGATAGTCCATAAGATGGACGCTTTCCTTGTCTTCGGAAGTCTTTAAGTTCTGCCACATGGTTTCCGTAATGAACGGAACGATCGGAGCTGCAACGAGGCAGAAAGTCTTTAATGCATAATAAAGCGAACCGTATGCTTCGAGCTTGTCGCTGTCGTTTCCTGATTTCCAGAAGCGGCGGCGGTTACGCCTGATGTACCAGTTGTTGATCTGCTCGATGAAGTCAAGCATAGGATCGATTGCACCGCTTAAGTCGTAATCTTCCATTGCGGCAGTTACGTCCTTTATCATCTTCTGGCTTACAGAAATAATCCAGCGGTCAAGCGGATTTTCCGGAAGCTTTGAATCAAACTCGTGTCCTGTACAGGTAACGCCGTCGATGTTTGCATACTGAACAAAGAAGCTGTAGCTGTTCCAGAGAGGAAGAATGATGCTCTTTATAACGTCACGGACTCCTTCATCCGAATAACGGATTTCATCAGCCTTAACGACTGCAGAATGCATGAGGAAAAGACGGATTGCATCAGCTCCGTACTGGTTGATGGCTTCGACAGGGTCAGTATAGTTACGGAGAGATTTGGACATCTTGCGTCCGTCTGAAGCAAGAACGATTCCGTTTACGATGCAGTTCTTGAATGCAGGCTTGTCAAAAAGCTGGGACGCAAGAACGGTAAGCGTGTAGAACCATCCGCGGGTCTGATCGAGGCCCTCGGAAATAAAGTCGGCAGGGAAATGCTTTTCGAAGAAGTCCTTGTTTTCAAAAGGATAATGAAGCTGTGCATAAGGCATTGAACCTGATTCAAACCAGCAGTCAAATACTTCCGGAATACGGCGCATTGTTCCCTTTGCGCACTTCGGACACTTGAACGAAATCTTATCTACAAACTGTTTGTGAAGGTCTTCCGGATAAGTTCCGCTTAACTCCTTAAGCTCGTCACGGCTTCCGACACAAACTGAATGCTTACAGTCAGGATCATCACATCTCCAGATCGGAATCGGGTTACCCCAGTAACGGTTACGGCTTACGGCCCAGTCGCGAGCACCTGCAAGCCACTTTCCGAAGCGGCCTTCCTTTATGTGTGCAGGCTGCCATTTGATTTTTGAATTTGCACGGAGAAGTACGTCGTGATAATCGGCAACCTTTACAAACCAGCTTCCGATTCCGCGGTAAATAAGCGGCGAACCGCATCTCCAGCAGTGCGGATATGAGTGGACGATTGAGTCCCTCTTAACGAGCTTTCCTTCGTTCTTGAGGCGTGCCATGATGTCCTTGTCGCAGTCCTTAACAAAGCGGCCTTCATAATCAAAAACTTCTTTTGTAAACTTACATTCAGCATCGATGGGTTCAACATTAGGAACACCCGAACCGCGGAAAACCTTGTTGTCTTCTTCACCGAAAGCAGGCGCGATATGAACGATACCGGTACCGTCTTCCGTAGAAACATAGTCCGCGTTGAACATGCGGAAGGCACCCTTTTCGCACTTCTGGCCGCTGATTTCTTCACAGGCCTTTGGATCCTTAAGGGATGCAAAGTACGGGAAAAGAGGCTCGTATTCTGCACCGATAAAATCTTTTCCTTTATGACGCCAGATGATTTCGTAAGCGCTTTCTTCTTTATAGTAGGCCGAAAGGCGTGCTTCTGCAAAAATATAGAAGTCGCCGCTTTCCTTATCGAGAATCTTTACGTAATCAACTTCCGGTCCCATACAGAGCCCGAGGTTTGAAGGAAGTGTCCACGGAGTTGTTGTCCAGGCAAGGAAGTAAGTTTTTCCGTTTGCCATGTCAGGATCGTTTACGCCGTCGGGAGCCTTTGTAATCTTGAATCGTATGGTAACCGTCTGATCCTGAACGTCCTTGTAGCCCTGTGCAAGTTCGTGTGTAGAAAGAACCGTAGAACAGCGCGGACAGTATGGAAGAATATATTTTCCTTCGTAGATGAGCCCTTTGTCCCAGAGAGACTTTGCAACCCACCAGATGGATTCCATGTATTCAGGATTCATTGTCTTGTAGTCGCGGTCAAAATCAACCCAGCGTCCCATGCGGGTAATTGTCTTACGCCATTCTGAAGTGTACTTTAAAACAGAATCACGGCACTTGTCGTTAAAGTTTGCGATTCCGTACTGCTCAATTTCGTGCTTTGAGTTAAGGCCCAGATCCTTTTCGATGAGGTTTTCTACAGGAAGTCCGTGGCAGTCCCATCCGAAACGGCGGTCTACCTTTTTTCCCTTCATCGTCTGATAGCGCGGAATGATGTCCTTTATTGTTGATGGAATGAAATGTCCGAAATGAGGAAGTCCGGTTGCAAAAGGAGGTCCGTCATAAAATACAAAATCCTCTGCGCCTTCCCTCTGGCTTACTGATTTTTTGAATGTGTCGTTCTTTTCCCAGAAAGAAAGTACTTCTTCTTCCAGCTTGGGAAAACTTGTCTTTGAATCAACTGCCTTATACATAAAAATCCTTCCAATTACAATAAAAATATCATCAGACTATAACATTTTTTTACAAAAAAGTGAATATTTTACTTGCCGGCAGAAACTTTTTTGCTTAACTTCTTTTATACATGCCTAAAATCATAAAATATTTAATTCCCCTCTTAATTACAGCAGGTTCTGCCCATGCACAGAAAATCAAAAGCATGGAATTCTCGTTTCAGAAAAAGACGGACATACTGATGGTTTTTGCAGGAGAAATGGGAGTTTCTGTCATACCGGACCAGAGCATATCTGGCACAACAAGCTTTCATTTTGAAAACCTTACAGCCCGTGAAGCCTTTGAGGAATTTCTTGCTGCAGAAGAATTATATGCAGAAGAAAAAAATTCCGTAATTCATGTAAGTGCAGTTTATGTTTCTAAAAATCCTTCGACTCAGAAACTTACAGTTTACGGAAAGAATGTATTGACGGAAGATTTTATTAAACGGATTTCTTCGGCGGAAGAAAAAACAATTGTCTTTGACCCTCTCCCGGAAGAAAGAATCACCCTTAATATAAAAGAAGAAAGTATCTCTACGGTACTTGAAATCTGTACATTAAGGCTTGAAGGTTTTACGCTTGAGGAAGAAGAAAGTTATTTTTACATAAAGAAATCGGGAGAAAATAGATCATCAAAAAAATCAAAACTCATTTCCAGAAACGAAGAACTTTATTCATGCTGCATAGACGGAGAACTTTTAAATGATGTTCTTGAACAGTTCTTCTCCCTTTCTGACACGGGAAGATCGGTTCTTACTCCTGATACATTAAGAGTTCCATGTCTTCATGCCAGGGATAAAACCTTTACACAGATGCTTTCGCTTATTACAGAAAATGCCGGCTGTTCATTTTCAAAGAAAGACGGAATCTGGTTTATTTTTGAAGACAGCAGAAAATCAGGAAACATACATTGCAGGGAAACAGAAACATTCAGCCTGCATCATTCAACAGCGCAGGAGATTCTTAAGATTCTGCCTTCTGATTTGATTTCACACCTTTCTGTAAAACCCGGAAAAAATTCTTCAACACTTACAGCTTACGGAACAGAAACTGAACTTAAACTTCTTAAAGATGCCCTCAAAAAAACAGATATTCCTGACTTGAGTACAGTAAAAATCATCAGCATAAAAAATACACAGGCCGAAAAAATACTACCCCTTCTTCCCCGCAATCTTTTTTCGACAGAACCGCTTCTTATTGCAGAACAGAATGCCATCATGATTACAGAAAAAGAAGAAAATCTTGAACCCATATACAGCTGCATCGAAGCACTGGACAGGGCAAAACCTGCAGAAGAAGTAAAACTTAAATACATTAAAACGGAAGATCTTTTTTCAAAACTCCCGCCTTCTGTAGAAGCAGGCTGGATAAAAGATTCCGGTTATCCAAATCTTATTTTTTATACAGGTCCGGAAGAAAAAAAGGAAATATTCCTGAAAGAGCTTTCGGCAGTGGACAGACCCCGTCCGCAGATAAGATATCAGATGCTTGCCGTTCAGTATAACGGAGGGAAAGGAACTTCCGTTAAAAAAACAGCTTCGGTAAAAAGACTTGATGCAGATAAATGCAGTTCATTTACGGGAGAACTTTCAAACATTACAAGTTTAGCATTCAATGTAATTGACTCATTCGGATGGCAGTTTGCAGCATCTCTGAACAGTCAGATTTCTGAAAACAGGGCACGCATTTTTACAGACACAACACTCACTTCCATTTCCGGCGAAGAAGTAAGGTTTCAGAATACAGACACCTACCGTTATCTTGAATATGAATATGAGACGGCATCAGGAATAACCGCTGCAACCGGAGTTACTCAGCAGATTACTTCGGGCCTTATCGTAAGCATTAAAGGCTGGGTTTCGGGTGACAGCATGATAACAATGGATGTAAACGCAACAATTTCAAAACAGAATTCGGACTCTTCCAGCCAGATTCCTTCTACTTCGGAAAGAGTTGTTAACTCTCATATAAGGACAAAAAGCGGAAAAAGCATTGTTATAAGCGGACTCATAAAAGAAGACGAAAACGATAACAAATCACGCACACCATTTTTAAGCAGGATTCCGGTTATCGGTAAACTGTTTGAACAGAACGTTTCTTCAAAAGAAAAAACAGAAATAGAGATTTATATAATTCCGGTACTTGTTACAGATGAGAATGAAGAAAGAAAAACTGCCGCAGGTCTTTATGAATATTTAATGGAGACATAATGGAAAAAGAACAGTACACGAATGACTTTATAAATGCAAATCAGGCATTCATTCTTTCGCAGACAAAAAACACGGTTACTGTCGCAGTAACAGAAGAAACTCCGGATTCTGCAAAGGAAAACATAAAGCTACTGCACAATAAAAAAGTAGTATTTAAAATACTTTCCAGAGAAGGTTTTGAATCTAAAATTGCAATGATTCTCTGTGCTGCCGGAAAAAAAGAAAATGAAACAG
>JAGABO010000191.1 GCA_017614655.1 Treponema sp.
GTAACTCTACTATTTAATTGTGTAGTGAGGGGGTGGGGTAAATCTGGTTGTCATTTTTTCCTCTGTTTTTTAATTGGTTTACTTACAGGGCGCAATTATAAAAAGATGTTTTTTGTAAGTCAATATTTAACCTATCACTTTCCTGACAACACTTCCCTTTACAACTTTTTTTTTATGATTTATCCTATATATAGGAGTTCTAAAAGCTTCTGTTTTTAGAAAGATATCAGACAAGAGAGGTATCAATATGAAGAAATCATTATTTTTATTTGCATTTATTTCGGCACTTGCAGTGGCTCCGCTTTCTGCCCTGGACTTTGGAATCCGTGGTGAACTTGGAACTGATATAAGTCTTGTAAATATTTACACATATCAGGATGTAACGTTTAAACTGGAAAACGACAGCCGCATTGGTTTTGAAGCAGGCGTAAGGGTTATGGAAAACTACAGCTTTTCCCCTTACCTCTACGTTAATCCGATGATTCAGTTTGACTTAAAGAACTGGTATCTTGGAGGCGGACTTATGTTTGCTTCTGACACTCAGTATTCTGATGATCTTCTCTGGTTTGCAAGAACAGGTTTTATCTTCGGAAATTTTGAATTTGGTCCGGGAAGAGGTGACATTGACCTTGGCTTTGAAGTTTCTCCGACTGTATACATTGATGATGACGAAGATGATGAATTAAGCAATGCACTGGGAAGTATTTTCGGAACAATATTCAACATCTTTAAAATCAATGTAGGATTCAGTTACTACTTCCCTCTTAAAAAATACTAAACAGGAGCTTCTGGGTCAAAATGAACACAATCAGCTGCAAAAGTCCCGCAAAAGAATGGAAAGATGCATTCGCCGTAGGTAACGGACGTCTCGGTGCAATGGTATACGGAAACGTTCAGCATGAAATAATCAGCATGAATGAGGAATCTCTGTGGTCAAAGCCGTATGCCTTTAGAAACAACAGGAACGCAAAATCCTCCCTTAAAAAGATACGGGAACTTTTAAAGCTTGAACGGCCCCAGGAAGCACAGGAACTTGTTTACGAAACCTTTACCGCTCTTCCGGAAGAACAGGCTTTCTACAAAAGCGCAGGCAGGGTTCACCTTGATTTCTATAACAGGGAAAGCTACGGCCTTGATAATTCTTACGGTATCCGCGATAAAGCATTCGGCACTCCTGTATTCTATAAACGCGAACTTGATCTGGAAACAGCAGTCGCAGCAACAACTTTTACAGAAGAAACTGTTCTTCCGAGTACGGATGACTTTTCCCGAAACACAACAGGAAGCAGCATAACTTACAACAGGGAAGTTTTTGTTTCTACTCAGGAAGATGTTCTTGCAATTCATATCTGGGCCTCTACTCCACGAAGCATTTACCTTCGCGCATCCCTCGAAAATGAAAACGCCGATAAAAAGTACAGCTGCGGAGAAGACATCATCGGTATCCAGAGTTTTAACGGCATTCCATTTGCCATGATGCTGGGAGCAGTTGCACCGGGAGGAAAAGTTTCTGTTAGCGGAAACTCACTTATCGTAGAAGATGCAGATGAAGTTACTCTTTATGTTGATGTTGAAACCGCATTTGCATTAAGCAGTTTTGCTAAAAAAAGTTACAGGCAGTTTAAAAATGCAAGACTTGCATCAAAAGCTTCCGATATTGCACTTAAGAAAATCTGCTTTGCGATGAATGCACGCTATGCTTCCATCAAGCAGGCCCATATTGATGAAAATTCTGCGATATTTTCCAAGATGCAGCTTTCTCTCGGGGAACAGGACAGCCAGACTGAATCCACTCCGATTTCTCTGGAATCTGTTCTTGAAAACACCAGTTCTCCTGAATACGCAGAGCTTTACTTTAAGTACATGCGTTACCTTTACCTGAACTCAACCAAACCGCGTGCAAAGCTTCCGCCTCTGGAAAACGGTCTCTTTTCTAATCCTGATGATGAACTCTGGCACGAACGCTACTATTTTGACCGACTTTATCCTTATGGTCTTACAGGCTGTCTGTGTAATGCAAAGAAATCAGATGAAGCCCTCTTTAAATTCTTAAAGAAGATAAATAAAAACGGAAAGCGTACGGCATTTGAGATGTTCGGAGCAGAAGGAAGTACCGCTTTTGACTCTACAGACATCTGGGGTGATACAGCTCCCTGTGCAACCGAACTTGATTCATCATACAACGCTGCAGGCCTTGCACGACTTGCTGCTCTTGTCACAGAATATTATGAATCAACCCTGAACAAAAAATTCATTAAGAAAAATGCCGGCATAATTAAAAATGCCTGTGCCTTCTTTGAAAACTATCTTGTGCTTGTTGATGAAAAAAGCCGTGCAATATTAAACCCTGCATTCTCTAAGGGAGAAAAGCAGTTTATAACGGAAGGAAACTTCGAACTCGAAAAAGAAATCGCAGATCTTTAAAAGCGCGCTCAAAGCATTCAACTATGCAGAAATTCCTACAGACAGTGACTGTGTTGTAAAAGCAAAAGAAATGCTTTCTAAATTAAAAGCAGAACCAAAGTCAGAAGCAGCTCTTACACTTCCCGATTCGCTGATGGCAGGTTCAGTTCATGATGCAGGACTTATTATCAGGAATATTATTTCATCGGAAATGAACGGCAATACAATAGAGATAACGCTTCTTCCCGGAGCAAAAGGTGCACTTGCAACTGGTGAAGTTAAAAATGTTTCGCTTAAAGGAAATCTTTTTGCAAACCTCACCTGGAAAGACGGCCGTATCGTAAGCGGAAACCTGTTTACAAAAACATCGGGAAGTTTTGTAGATACAACCGTCATCTGGTATCAGGGAAAGAAATTCAATGCAAGGCTTATGAACGGTTCAATAAGTCTCATGAATGTTCTTCCAACAACCGTTTGATTATTTTACGACAATCTTTATACTGTCGCTGGAAGAGCCGCATTCTACTTTTAGAATGTGGCTTCCTTTATTCAGGCCGGTGCTCCAGGCGAAGGGGATCGGCCTCGTAGAAACAAAAAGTCCGTCTATGTAAAGAGATGCCTCTGATGCGTCGCCGCCTGTTGCCCTTATCTGAAGACGCTGCTTGTCGTAAGGAAATGAATCATCATAAATATAAACAGAGTTGTTCTTAGGATAAACAATTTCTACTTCTCCCTTACTTTCCGGAATTATAGCCGCAGAATTCTGAGACAGTGCCCAGTGCTGATATTCATTCGGATAGTTTAAATAAACCCTGCCGTTTTTTTCTATATGAAAATCACACTCCGGCTTTGAATCTACCGTTCCTCTTAAAACATATTCCGATACAAGCGCATGACAGGCAGGCCCGGGCTTCATGGCAGAAAGTGCACACACCTGAACCTTTTCGTAAGTTTCACATTTTTTAAAAGAAGCAGCTCCGTATTCAGAAGTTAAATCATCAAGAACTGAACGTACAACCTGTGCCGGAATTGAACTTCCTGTTTTCCCGACGACTGTCTGCCCTTCAAAGTTTCCCATCCAGACTCCGGCAGTAAATTCCGAAGTTGAACCAAGCGCAATGATATTCTGAAACTGATTTGAAGTTCCTGTTTTAAAAATTGCAGGATAAGGTGTGTCAAAAACTTTTGCAAAACCAAAGCCAAGTTCACGTGCAGTTTTATCACTTAAGATATCGCAGAGAAGCCGTGCCGTTTCGCTTTTATAAACTGCACGTTTTGAAGCAGGCTCCTGTGTCTTATGCACAGATAAATTCTCGGGAACAAAACCGTCATTTGTAAAAACAGAAAAAGCACGAACCATTTCCTTTAATTCAACTTCGCCGGCACCGAGAGCAAGAGAAAGCCCCTGACTGTCACGCTGATCTGTTAATGAATCAAAACCAAGTTCAAGGAGTTTGGAAAAATAAGCATCTACTCCGCAGTGATACAGAAGATAAACGGCCGGAACATTCAGGCTCGAAGCAAGTGCCACACGGAACCGCACAGGTCCGTTAAAGTGATTGTTAAAGTTAAGCGGAACGTAAACCTGTGAACCGCCAAAGTCCTGCTGAATATCGGGCAGTACACTGTCTGGGGTAAAGCCCTTTTCCAGTGCAAGTGCATACAGAAACGGCTTCATGGAAGAGCCCGGCTGATTCTTAACGAGAACTCCGTCTATCTGTCCGCCGTGTTCTTCATCAAAAAAATCTGCATTGCCGACCCATGCAATAATTTCGCCCGTTCTGTTATTTATTACGAGTGCAGATCCGTTATGAATGCGAGATTCTGCATAAGTGTTTATGTTCTGGATTATAAGGTTTTCTATTTTCCGGTTTAATGACGCATCAATACTAAGATACATCTCTGAAGGAAGAACTCTGCCGGATTCCTTATACGAAGAAACCACATAATTTATAAAATGCGGACATTCAAAAGGATAAGTATATCCAAGCGGCGGTGCATAGTAAGAAGGTCTTCGGGGAACAAGCGCAAGTGTTTTAACTTCTGAAGAAGAAAGTTCATCTACAGTTTTGCCATAGAACGAACGGGATGCACTGGCAACTCCTTCTATCTGAAAGCCGAACGAAATGTTGTTAAGATAAAGTTCCAGGATTTCTTTTTTAGAAAGTTTTGCTTCCAGATGAAGGGCTTTAAATGCTTCCTTTATTTTTGTACCAACAGTTACTTTTTTTGAACGCGGCTCCATGATACGCACAAGCTGCATTGTAATTGTTGAAGCACCGCTTACAATTTTACTGCTCTGCTGATTTTGGAACGCAGCACGTATAATAGAGAAAGCATCTATACCTGGATGTAAATAAAAAAAACGGTCTTCCTGCCTGATGAATTCATTAACAAGCGCTTCGGGAATTTTGTTCAAAGGAACAAACTCTCTGTGCATACCTTCTTCCAGAGCAAGTATCTGAAGAAGATTCCCGTTTCTGTCATAGAAGCAGGTGCTGTACTGCCTGTTTCTGAATTCATCAAGTCCTTTGTAAGGAACAAGGCAAAGTACGGTTTTAAAAACTACCGCAGACAGAACAACTGCCGCTGCAATTTTTAAAAGCCGCCTTAAAACCTTGAATTGTCTGTGCATCATTT
The DNA here is from genome assembly GCA_017614655.1 of Treponema sp. Lineage (GTDB taxonomy): Bacteria > Spirochaetota > Spirochaetia > Treponematales > Treponemataceae > Treponema_D. The sequence continues at coordinate 5,044 of JAGABO010000191.1, forward strand.
AATGGTCCACAGTTTACCGGCTGTACGACCGAAAATTTCTTCCTCGTACATACACTCGGCAGTAATACAAGGTGTATTGTATGTACCGGTTCTTGTAGCACGGAAGAGGAAATCTACACTTGTATTTCCGCGATAGAATCTGTTCCAGAAATACTGAACTTCGCTGTCGTAAATATCGCGGTTAGAAAGTGACCAGCCCCAGTAGTAATCATCATAGTAACTTCCGTAGTCATCATCGTCATAACTTCTGTTTGCCTGTGGAGAAGTTGTAACAAATGCAGCATTAAGAATTTCTGCACCAGCAGGAACCGGAACACGAAGCGCTACATATTCAAGATCCTTTGTTGAAGAAATATAAACTTTTTCTTTGTATACCTTTCCTTCTTCAAGTTCGGCACCACTAACAAGTTCACCGGTCTTTGCATCAAAGATTTCGGAATAAAGACAGATGCCTTCATCACGCGGAATCTGCTTATCAACAGGAAGTGCATATTTAAGAGCCATCGTATAGTAAAGTGTTCCTTCTCCCTTTCTCTTAAACGTAAGAGGAACTTCTTTTCCAACAAACGACTTAATCTGATCAAAGTCAATCGTTCTGCTTACAGGATTTGCACCAACACCCTTGAAAGAACCTTCTGCAATCTGTTTACCGCCAAGATGAGCAGATGCTGTAAAATCAAGAGATGTAAGGTTTCTTGCCCTGATATATGCATCTATTGCAATAAGAACTCGTGCTGTCGTAGATGTTGACTTCCAGTAACCCTTATTTCCATGAAGCTTAAGAAGTTCAAATACAAGATGATCATTTATGCTGTCTTTAGCATCCATCTTTACAAAGAGCATAAGAGCTGCTGCATATTTTTCTACACCGCCGTCACACCACCACCAGTTGTCATATTTATCCTGAATGTCGGCACCCTGAGGCGTAAGTGTAATTCTGTTCCTAATCTTCTGCATGATTCTTACCGCTTCGTTCTTACGGTTAGAATTTAAGTGTACAAGTGCAAGATAAGAAAGAATAATTACATTAGCTTCACTTCCCTCTTCAAGGCTGGAAAGTTCATCTGCAGAAACTTCTCGGCCAAGAAGGTTTGCTGCATAATAGCCGTAAGCTTTTAAAAGCGTTCCACTTTTTTCTTCTTTACAGCAGCGTGCAACATAATCAGCAAGATGTCTCTCATCAATACCGGCATTAAGATAAATGTTTTTCTGTTTTGCAAGTCCAAGAATTTCTGCTATACGTGCCGAAACATAAAAATTACTTTCTCTTCCGGTCGGCCAGTACGGGAAACCTCCGTCTGACTTCTGAACATTTTCCCAGCTCTTGATTTCATTACGTGCAACATCAACAGCATCTGTAACTTCACGCTTTAAATTAAATACTTCGAGGTAATCACCGAAAGCAATAAGCGGCAGAACTTTTGAAGAACGCTGTTCCATGCATCCGTAAGGATATCTGAACACATAATCTACGGCTTCGCGCAAAGCTCCAAGTCTTGTAGGATCAAGCTGAATATAGAAACTTCCGAATCCATCTTCTGCAATAGGAACTTCTATCATTTCTTTTGCATCATCTTTATCAACAGAACCGATGGAAGCAGTTGTTTCAAATATATATGGTTTTTCGATTTCGAGAGGAAGTAAAATTCTCTCGTTTACAACCGGACTCTTTACAACGAACTCAAGTGTTACCCATCCAGGAGAGTGAGCCTTTACATTAAAGAGAAGTGGTTTTGTTGTATCTGCGGGTACAAGAAGGTTTTTGTCAGAGTTTCCTTCTACAGATGCATTTCCAGCCGTTCTGAGTACTCCAAGGCTGTCTCTTGCAGCAGGCGTATTCTCTACTCCGTCATGTAAAGAAAGAGAAACATTTACGTTGTAATCGGTATTAGAAATATTAGAAATAACTACACCAAGATCACAGTTGTCTCCAAGACGAAGTTTTCTTGGAAGAACCTGACGTACAGAAACCGGATTTGCAACAGATACTTCATCTTCTGTAATTGCAAAGTCATTGCTGCGTACACCTACAGCTGTGAGTCGATAAGCTGTAAGAGTATCCGGCCATGTAAATGTACATGTAGCTTCTCCGTTTGCATCAGTTTTTATTGAAGGAATAAATACTGCCGTAGGATCAAAATTCTTACGCTCCTGAAGTTTTGCGTCATCAGAGTCACCACCGATAAGATTCTTTATTTCGTAGGTAACAGGATCAATAAGAAGAGAACGGCTGTCTCCACCGTATACTCTGTTCGGGAAGCGAGATTTTGAATAGAAGAATTCAACCGGATCAGGAACATGATAATTGATTAAATCAACAACACCACGATCAACTCCCATAAGTGTAATCTGAGCACCGGAAAGTTTTTCTCCGTTTTTAGAAGCAACAACTTTAACTGTAGCCTTATCTCCCGGACGATAAGAAGTTTTATCCGGAATAATCTTTATATCAAAAGTGCGGCTCTTCTTACTTACACAAAGTTCTACAGCACCGAAGCATCCCTTAGGTTTATCAAGATCGACAGAATTAAAATCATGCTCAGGCTTTCCCTTGCGGACAGTGTATGTAGAAAGAGTTACATAAACAACCGGAAGATATTTTTCTTCGATTGGAACTTCGATAACAGAAGTCGGTTCATTAATTTCTATAACTTTCTCTGTCCAGATTCCCTCGCGCTCAACTGTAAGCATGTAGGTTCCCTTTTCTACAGGGCTCTGCATAAGAAGCTGTGCGGTTTCTCCCGGTTCATATTCACCCTTATCCGGTGTAATAGAAATTTCTGTTGAATTGTTACGGCTGTACCAGTACCAGTCGCCGCCTGTTACATAGAAGTATTTTTCTGTAATTACATCATTTCCGCTTGAATCGATTGCAGAAAGACGAAGAAGATAGCGGCCACCCTTAGAAGGTTTAACAGAAAACTGTGTCGGAATATTTTTTCCGGAAAGAGCAACTGTTTCTTTTGATTCGCTTACAAGCTCCTGAACATAACGTGTGTTTATCTGACCGTCCCAGGCCATCTGCTGAACAAGTTTGTAATCTTCGCGCAGAAGTTCAATAGTAAGTCCCTGCCTTAAGTTCGAAGGAAGAGACAGCGGCGCCGGCGATTCACCATGAGGATCAACACAAATGTAACTGAATCTTACATCAGTTCCTTTCTTCGGATAACCGCCCTTTGAAAGTGATTCAACACCGATGTAGAACTTTGCAGGGTGAACCGTAACTGTTTTTGAAGAACTGATTGCCTGATTTCCTGCATCAAGAACTTCGACATTAACACGGTAATTATAAGCAAGTCCATTAATACGTTCACCGCCAGTCTTCTGTGTTAAAGAAGCAGAACCGTTTTCTCCAAGTGCACCATCCTGCTGTCCAAGACTTGAACGGCCTTCGTAATCCTGAATCGGACCAAACATCATATTCTTAAAGCGATTGTCTTTAAGAGAGAAACCACAAGGCTCTCGGCTCCAGCTTGCTTCGTAAGAAGAACCGGCCATACTTCCACCACCGAGATAGTTTGCACTAACATCAACACTAACTGTGTCTCCACGGTAAACGTCAATATCGGGAGCAGAAGTTTTTACTTCATAGCGCAGGCGTTCAAAGAACTGAACCTGAATATAGCACTCGTATGATGAACTTGATGAATTCGGTATATAAGAAATCGCATAAGTTCCCGGACGAATATCTTCCGGAAGTACAAATTCTCCCCATGTCGTTCCACACTCATCAAGATAACCGTCCGTAGAATCATAAACTGTAGAGTGATAATAATCATTGTCTTTAAGTTCAACCTTATACCAGCAGTCTTCGGGCACTGAATACTCACCGTATTGAAGTCTTCTGTCTATGATTCTGAATGTAACTTTTTCGCCGGGTTTATAGAGCCCACGGTCTGTAAAGATAAACGGAACAGTTGATGTTTCTCCTGCATTCTGCGGACTGTAGTTATCTATTCCAAAGCGCCACAGTCCGGTTAAATCTGGATTAAAGATAACACGGTCATTTTCTGTTACTGCTTCTACATAAAGATAACCTTTTGAAACCCCATGAAGATCAACTACGGCAAGTCCATTTGAATCAGTTACAGCACTTGCCTGAGAAGTTTGTCCTCCTGCAAGTATTTCTGAATAACTGGATCTCCACGAATAGTTGTAAATATTTACTTTTGCATTTGCAACCGGCTTACCGGTACTAAGGCTGGAAACAAGAACAGATGCCTTGTTATAACCGTAGCGGACTGTAACACCAAGATCTGTAACCTGAATTGCCTGATCATTTGAATTATAAGTTTCTTCTCTTTCGTAATTACCTGTGCGCCAGTGACGGTAATAATAATCATAATAAAGTTTTGATCTGAATATAATAGAACCGCGATACTGCTCACCTGTTTTTTCCAGATACTTTTTTAAGTCAACTGCCTGAATAATTTTTGTATCTCTCGGTATTTCATCAATATTAAGAGAAACATAATCTTCAGACGCATTGCGCGGACTTCCATTTGCAGAAGTAATCGGTGTTACTCCATAAAAACCTGATGTTACATTCTGATGGGCAAATGCAATTTTTGGATCAAACTGAGATTCAAGAATCTTAAAGCCGGAATTCTTAAAATATGCAAGTCCGCTTGCCGGAGGAATAAAAATTTTTTTATCGATGCCTTCTTCAAGTGTACGTCCATAAATATCTTTAAGCCCGGCTTTAAGCGTTACAGCAAGATACGAATTATAATAAACAGGAACGTTATGAAGTATAAGCCTGTTTCCGCTTACGGCTACGTTATCCTTTGTAACAGTAAAGTCGTCAATATTTGTCGTTAAGTATTTTGCAGCTTCTGCTTCGGAACCTTCTTTAAGAGGTGCAGAAAAATAAAAGAAAATCGGATTTGAATACTCAGAATTCCATGTATTAAGATAACAGTCAGTTACAGAAAAACTGCGAAGTGTTTCAAAAGTATTTGTTACATCACTGTCGAGAGCAATTGTGTCTTTGTCTGCCTGTGCTCCGGCTTTTAAAACAATTGTAACTTCCTCGTTTTCTGCAAAATTTTCTTTTACAGAAAGAACCAGCGTTGTTGCAGATTCCTTTCGGATTGAAAAAGTTTTTTCGCCGGAATAAGATCCGTATACAGAAATAAACTGCTTTACGGTATCAATATTAATTTCGGTATTAAAAACGAGACCTATGTCTTTTGCCTGTTCCAGAGGCACACTTGCATTATCAACATAGTTTCCCTCTTTAACATTTGAATATCCGGGGATTACACTTAAAATGCGAAGTTTTTCTGCATAAAATTCATAATCAAGTTTTCCGGTTATTTTCTTCCCGTAAATTGATTTTACATTCGGCATAATGTGAATGCTGTACATCTTCTGCGGAATAATTGCATCCCGGCATACAAAAGACAGCGTAGAAGTTCCAGTCCACTTCCAGTAACCGGAAAGTGCAGGTTCAATTTTTGCATAATCACATTTGTCACTCTGATTTCCAAGTGCAGAAAGCGCAACAACCGGATCAGAAAACTGAATCTGAATTTCCGGATAACGGATGTCATTTTCTATCAGACCGGATGGAGAAACAAAAACAACCGAAAGTGGTTCGGCGTTAAAATCTTCCGATACCTTAGCCTCGAGTCCGCTTCCAGAACCCTTGACTGCAAAAACCGAAATTGTTGCTCCAGCAGCAAGCAATACAACCCCAGCCGCAATCAGAAGGATTTTCTTTAAATTTTTCATAAAATGCCTCGCAAAAAATGTAGTAATTTTAATTGTAGCTGATTTCCATTTAAATGTGAATTGTGATACTCTATTTCCATGAATGAGAAACTTATTTTAACGGCAGCCATTGTTTTTCTTCTGGCAGGAGCAGCTTTTATGACCGCAGGAATTCTTTTACGAAAGCCGGAACGTGTAAAAAATACGCCGCTGTTTAAACCGGCCGGTTTTATTTTTTATCTTACGGGCGCTGTAACGATAGTTTACGGAATTCTTGCACTCTGTTTTAAAAGCGAACTTACAAGATCTGCCGTGCAGGCATTTGCATTAATCTACCTTATTTTCATAACAGTAATATTTTCCGTATTTTATGTTTTAATCGGCAAAGGAGAAAAGAAATGAAAGAAACGCTTCATCATGTTAAGGCGAGCACACAGTTTAAACGCGAACACAAAGCTGATTATGGAAAAGAAAGAATCGACATTCTCTACGAAGACAAGGATATTATCGTAATCAACAAACCTTCCGGAATGTTAAGCTGTCCTTATCCGGGAAGCAAGGCAAAAACGGCCCTTGATGTAATAGAAAAGCTTATGCGCTCAAAAGGAACTTTTTCGAAGGAACACAGGCCGTTTGTTGTTCACCGGCTTGACCGCGACACTTCCGGAGTAATGATGTTTGCCTTGAACGAAAAAGTTCAGCATAAGGTTATGGCTTCGTGGCACACAATGGTAAGCGAGCGGCTTTACCGCGCGGTTGCAGAAAATCCGTCAAATCCTAAACATGCACTTGCAGACTTTGGCCTCATTGATGATGCTCTTGCGCAGAATGCACGCCATGTCGGCTATGTTCCGCATGACAAAGATGATCACGCAAAAACTGTTGAAGCGCGAACTCATTACCGCGTTGTAGAAAGAGGAAAGACTCACACGCTTTTTGAACTTTCACTTGATACCGGAAAAAAGAATCAGATCAGGGCACATCTTGCTTCTAAAAATTATCCGCTTGCAGGAGACGAAAACTACCGCGCAAAAACAGATCCGTTTTTCCGGCTTGCCCTTCATGCACGCACTCTGGAATTTGAACACCCTGTTACCGGCGAAAAAATGAAGTTTGAAGTTCCTGAACCTGCCGAATGGGAAGAGTACGTTAAAAAAGGTGATCTTCACCCCAAGACACCGGTATGGAAACAGGAAAGAATTTCTTCTTCTAAAAAAGATTTTGTTCCGCCGAAAAATATTCCGTCACGCAAAGAAAACCGCAAGATGGATTTTATTCAGCGCGGAAAGATGTCAGGACAGCATTAAAAATTATTCTCCTGAGAGCGCTTCTACCGGGTCGAGTTTTGCGGCTCTGCTTGCAGGACTTAATCCGAAGAAGATTCCTACGAACACAGAAAATACAAACGCAATTATGCAGCTCTTCCAGCTTACAACATAAGAAAGGCTCCGGACAAATTCAACTGCAAAGCTTAAAGCAATTCCAAGAACAATACCAGCAGCACCACCCATAAGTGTAATGCTTGCAGATTCAACAAGGAACTGCTGGCGGATAACAGCCGGGCTTGCACCAAGAGCTTTTCTGATTCCAATTTCCTGCCTGCGTTCGGTAACAGTTACAATCATTATGTTCATGATTCCGATGCCGCCGACTAAAAGAGAAATTGCCGCGATTGCAGAAAGCATCATGCTTAAGGTTCCCGTCATCTCGCTCATCTGTTTTATAAACGACTGCATCGAAGTAACGTTTACGCTTCCTTCTGTTCCCGTAAGCTGAGTGCAGTACTCAGAAAGCTCATCTACAAGTTCAACAGCGCGCTCTTTAGAAACCGCCTGAACCATCACTGTAGAAGCAGAGGGATTGGGAACTATTTTTTTTGAATAGAAGCCTCTTGGAACAAAGCAGCCGGTTGTTGTGTTTTCCATTGTTGATGTCTGTTCTTTTAAAACACCGCACACTAAAAAACTGAATGTAACTTTTCCCGTTACAAGAAGCACCTGTTTTCCTACAGCGTCACCGTTTGGAAAAAGAGAAGATGCAATTTCACTTCCGAGAATTATTTTCTGACTTCCCATTACATTGTCTGTTACAGAAAAATAATTTCCGCTTTCCAGGGTAAGTCCGTATGCCTGAAGATAATCAGTTTCTATTGCAGAGGCGTTTGAACTTGCTGATGTATCTCCGTACGAAAGAGTTATGCTGCTGTTATTTTTGTACCAGACTTTTTTTATTCCGCGCACACCTGCAAAAAGGTCGTCTCTGAAAGTTTCGTTAAAATCAATCTGAACTGCATCTCGCCGCCGTCTCATGAATCCCTGGCTTATGCTTACCATATCAAGTCCGCTTGAACCGAAGGAATCCTGTATTTTTACCGTTGAACTTTCGCCGATACTCATGATGATGATGACCGATGCAACTCCGATGATAATTCCCAGAAGCGATAAAAAAGTTCTGATTTTGTTGCGCTTAAAATTTACGATTGCGTTAAGAAAATCTTCAAGCATTTTTAGCACCGTCCTCAAAAGAAACAGGAACCTGTTCATCATCTGACTGAATCAGTCCGTCAAGAATGCGGATACATCTTCTGGAAGCCGCACCGATTCTGGGGTCATGCGTAACAATTACAACCGTTGTTCCCGAAGCATTGATTTCGTTAAAAAGATTCATTACTGCTTTTCCGGTAACGCTGTCCAAAGCTCCGGTAGGTTCATCCGCAAGAATAATTTTCGGTTTTGTAACTGTTGCCCGCGCAATTGCAACCCTCTGCTTCTGTCCGCCCGAAAGTTCACTGGGCCTGTGATGCATTCTGTCGCTAAGCCCGACTTTTAAAAGTGCATCTTCTGCTAAAGCAATGCGGTCTTTTTTTTCTATGCCTGCATAACGCATCGGAAGCATTACGTTTTCGAGCACCGTCATTCCCGGAAGAAGAAAATACTGCTGGAAAACAAAACCGACAGTCTGATTTCTTAAAAGCGCAAGTTCCCTTTCGTTCATGGAAGCAGTTTCGCGCCCGTTGATTTTTACAATGCCGCCGGTGGGCCGGTCAAGGCAGCCTATCATGTTCATGCAGGTTGATTTTCCTGAACCGGAAGGTCCCATTATGGAAACAAATTCTCCCTGTTTAATATCAAGGGAAATATCACGAAGCGCATTTACCTCTGTCTCTCCCATTATGTAAGTGCGGCTAACATGTTCCATCGTGATTACTGACTCTTTCATCAGAAACCTCCCGGTGGAGGAAAACCGCCGCCTCCCCTGTTTGAACCGGACGGCATTCCGCCCCTGCTGCCTCTTTTTGAACCGGACGCTCCCGCTTCACTCTGGGCTTTTAAAATGTCTCCTTCAGAAATATTTCCTTCCGTTATTTTTACATATTCCCTGTCATAAGGAACAACCGTTACGTTTACTCTTTCGCCGCCCCTTACTTTCTGAACATAAGCCTGCTGACCGTCACGCGCAACAGCATAGCGTTCAACAAGAAGGTATTCTTCCGGCGGGCTTATCTGAATTTTTCCGCTGAACGAAAAGTTTGGAAGAATTACATCAGGATAGGGTGAATCAATTCTAAGGCGCACCTTTACAACTGTTGCACCACGGCTCGTTACTTCACCGATTGCAGGCCAGCCGACAACACTTCCTTCTACAGTGCCGTTGTAAGATGGAAAAGTAAAATCAACTTTCTGTCCTGCTTTAAGTTTTGCAACATCAGTTTCGGCAACTTCTACATCAGCAATTAAATAAGAAACATCAACAAGAGTTCCGACAGAATCCTTTGCTTCCAGAGAATCGCCGACTGCAACATCAATATCTGCAATTATTCCGTCAAAGGTTGCAGTAACTTTTCTGTCACTGATTTTCTGAACAAGAGAAAGCCGCTGCGTCTGTTTAAGAAGAAGCTCCCTGCTTGATCCGGAAATGCGGACTGTTTCCATTTCGTAGTCGTGCTTTGCAAGGTTGTACTGCTGTTCGGTATCATCAAGCTGAATTATAAGGTCACCTTTTTTTACGGTATCTCCCTGCTTTACGTTTACGCTTACAACCGTTCCCGCCGACAAAGCCTGAAGCGTCTGCTCGTGTGCTGCAGAAACAACACCGGCAACTTCTATTGAATTTTCATAGACTTCTTTTTTTACTGCATAAACCGTGTTACTTATTTTTGATTTAGAAATAAGTTTTCTTGCAATTAAAAGTCCCGCAACGATAACTGCAACTGAAGTAACAATAATTATGCTAAATTTTATGAGCTTTTTCTTTTCCATCATAAAGTTCTCCGTCTCTTGTAAAAAGAAGTTTTGTTTCGTTATTGTAAATTATGAGTTCAAGATTGTTGATTAAAATCTGAAGGCGGTAATTTTCTTTATTCACCTGTGCAGATTTATATTCACTCTCAGTGATGATTCCTTTTGAAAAATAAGTAGCCGTATCTTTTTCGAGAGTGCTGTACATGTCATAAGTTTCTTCGTTAGCTTTTTTATTCCAGAGAATATCTTCCAGAGAAGAAGCCTGCGTTATAACTGCCGTAACATAATCAGTTTCTGCACTTTCGAGGGAAATATTTTCCTGCTTTTCGTCTTCCATAGAAAGCTTTTCATCAATTGAATGAAGGAAAAACTGTGCAGGATTTATTGCAAGACTTAAAGTGTAATAAGGACTTTTGTCTGTATTAACCGGAACATAAGCACCGGCAGTTGCCGTAAGCCCTGAATTATCCCACGAACAGGAAAGCCCTGCATTAATTGTGTCATAATAAGTATCGGAAGGATAACTACTCAAAACCTTGTCAAAACTGTAACCGGCATAGGCACGAAGATAAAAAGATTTGTCTGCCTTACGTTTTAAATCATTTATATATTTTTCCCAGGAGGCTTTTTCTATTTTTGTAAAGTTCTCTTTCTTAAATGAATGAACATCTATTCCTTCTACAGAAGGTATTTCCTGAGGAAGAAAACTGAGTGCATCTCCGGAATATTCTGCGCCGCACTTTGAAGCAAAAATTCTTGTTTCGCGTTCAAGCTTATGCCGGTAAACCTGAACCTTATGCTCGTCGGCGGCAACTTCTGACTGGGCAAGCCTGTATGCAGTAGAAGAAGTACTGTATCCCTGCGCACGGATTTTTTCGAACGACAGTTTATCTTCATAAAGATTTTTTTCCTGAGTTACAATCTGAGAAGCAAGGGAATAAAGATTTTTTAGTGAAGTATAAAATTCTTTTTCTGCAGAAAGAAAACCGTTCTGAAGCGCACGCTTTGCTTCGAGAAGAGAACGCTCACTTTCTAAGAGCGTGATTTTTGTTTTTTCTGCTGCACCTGAGTAAAGGTCTGCTCCAAGTGTAAAAGTTATATCGGAAAGTTTTTTCTGCACTCCGTCTTCTATTTTAACATCTGAACTTGCAGAAAAAGTAAGATTATTTGCCTGAGGAACAGAAAGAGAAAGTTCCGGTTCAAGTGAAAAAGAATTTTCACTGCCAAAATTGAGCATTACAGTCCCTGTCGAAAGCTGAATGTTTATGCCGTTAGAAATTTCTGTGGCCTGGGAATTTAAATCCTGTTTCTGAACTTTAGAAAGAAGATTGTGAAGTTCAAGATTGTTTTTAAAATAGCCGGTAAGAAGTTTTTCTACAGACTCTTCTGCAAAAACACAAATTGCACCTGTAATAAAAAAAACAGCAGATAGAATTAACTTTTTCATAATAACAGTTTACTAAATAATCAGAAATTATTCTTTATCCTTAAAAAAAATCAGTTTGTTCTTAGACCAGTTCACTGACCTTTTCTATAAGCCGCTGCGGAGTAAGCGAAAAAGATTCGCCAAAAGCTGCACCGGAAAGTGCATGTGCCAATGATGCATACACCGCAGACTGAAGTGCTGTTTTTTTCTGTGCAAGAAGTGCCGCTGTCATTCCGCAGAGAACATCACCCGAACCGCCTTTAGAAAGAGCGGCCGTTCCCAGTCTGTTAAAATAAACAACAGGATTTGCTTCCTGGTTACACACACAAATAAGCGTTACGGCCCCTTTTAAAAGCAGCACAACGCCCGGAAACTTTTTACAGAATTCTTTTGCAAGCTGAATTCTATTTTTTACGGCATCCTGAACCGTAAACTGACCGAAGCCGCACTTTTCTAATAAAATGCAAAACTCTTTAGGATGCGGCGTAAGAAGAGTTTCTGCTTTTAACGAAGAACGTTTTTCAAGAAAAGCCTTTATATCATCATGATAAAAAATATCTGCATCAAGAACGCACGGAATGTTTTTTTCAAGGACGTATGCAAGCGCATTTTCTGCATCTTGATTTTCTCTCCCGAGTCCAGGACCGATTACTGCAGCACTTGTGTTTTCCGGAAAAGAAGATGACGTCATCAGTTCAAACGGAATATTCTGTGCAAAGTTTCCGTCTTCCTTAACAAGTGTTACAAGCCCTGCGCCAAAAGCAAAGGCCGCCTGTCCTGCGAAAACCGCAGCTCCTGTTTTTTCTCCAAGTACAACTGCTGCATGACCAAAGCTTCCTTTGTTCACATTCTGCTTTTTTCTGAGCGGAAGAACAAGGTCCTCTTTTTCCAGAAGATAAGTGCTGCATTCAGATGGAGTAAAATTGCTTTCCGTAATTCCAAGGGACGCAGTTTTAATTATACCTGTACAGTCTTTTGCTTCATCACTGAACAGGGCTGTTTTAAGCGCACCCATAGTGACAGTTACATCAGCGTTAAAAACAAGCGGAGATGCATTCCCTAAAGAGTCAAGTCCGGTTGGAATATCACAGGCAATTTTAAATGAATCATCACGCAAAATGCTTTCTAAAGCTGCACTTACTTCTGACGGAAGTTCACCATGAAAACCGCTTCCAAAAATGCAGTCGACCGTCACGCGCAAATCAAAGCTTTTTTCTTCAAGGAAAGAATCAAGTGAATATAAATCAAAAACCGTAACGCCGCATTTAAGTGCCCGCTCTTTCTGAAGAACACACATCTGACTTTTTGGAGTAAGAACTTCACAGACAAAAACACAAAACTTTTTTACGGAAATTCTTCTTGCAA
>JAGABO010000192.1 GCA_017614655.1 Treponema sp.
AATCAACACATCACCCAAGCCCGAAAGCATGGAAGGAACAATGCTGTCAAAGCCGTTTGCACTAACCTCTTCTGCCGTATTAAAGAGACGACCGAATCCGCCGAGAAAGTAACATCCGCCTGCAACAACAACGGCAAAGAAAGTAGAAATGAAAGTTCCGGTTTTGATTGAGCGTTCATTTTTGATTGCATAGAATTTTCCGACCATCTGCGGAAGTCCCCAGGTACCGAGGGACGTAAGGAGGACTACAATCAGCAGGAAGAAAGGCTGCGGTCCAAAGAAAGACGTGTATGCTCCCTTCATGACGGGTGACTCGATTTCGCTCATGCGCACGATTGATTCCATAAAGCCGCCGTTCTTAGAAAGAACCGCTGCAATAACAGCAACAATTCCTGCAAGCATGATGATTCCCTGAATGAAATCATTTACTGCAGTTGCCATATATCCGCCGACAATAACATAAACAGCCGTAAGAACTGCCATCGCAATAACGCAGACAGAGTAGTCAACATTAAAAGCCATTCTAAAGAGGCGCGAAAGTCCGTTAAAGAGAGAAGCCGTATACGGAATCAGGAAGAAGAAAGTGATTGCACTGGCAGCAACCTTAAGTCCGTTTGAAGAAAATCTCTGACCGAAGAATTCCGGCATTGTCTTTGAACCAAGATGCTGAGTCATGATTCTGGTACGACGGCCAAGAATTACCCACGCAAGAAGCGAACCGATAAAAGCGTTTCCAAGTCCGATCCAGGTAGAAGCAATACCGAACAGCCAGCCGAACTGACCTGCATAACCTACAAAAATAACGGCAGAAAAATAGGACGTTCCGTAAGCAAAAGCCGTAAGCCACGGACCAACTGTGCGTCCTCCAAGAACATAGCCGCTTACGTTTTTACTTGCAGAGCGGCACTTAATTCCCACAAAAATGAAAATCACAAAGAATAAAACCAATAAGAAAATCTTTATAAACATAGTGGTTAATTGTATCACATCAGGCAAAATAATGTAATAGAAGAATGAATTATCTGAACAGAGATTCAGTAATATTTCGCATATTTTTTTACAACCCTCTTTTATAGAAGAAAAAACTTGAAAATCTGGCTTCACATGTTATATTTAAAAGGATAGAGAGGTTAATCAGAAAATATGAGTGAAGCAGCAATTCACCTGACTCCCGTAATAAATGTAGATAAAGACAAGTGCCGTAACTGCCACAGATGTATAGCAATCTGCCCGGTAAAGCTCTGTAATGACGGCTCCAAGGATTATGTTTCCGTAAACTCAGATCTCTGCATAGGTTGCGGTGCATGTATTGCAGCCTGTACTCACGGAGCCAGAAGCGGAATAGACGACACGCAGAAGTTCCTGAATGATCTTCAGAACGGTGTAAATATTGTTGCGATTGTTGCGCCTGCTGTTGCAGTAAATTTTAAAGGCTATGATCTTGAACTGAACACATGGCTTAAAAGCGTTGGAGTAAAAGCTGTCTTTGATGTTTCTTTCGGAGCTGAACTTACGACAAAAACTTATGTTGAACAGATTACGAAAGAAAAACCTGAACTGATTATTTCCCAGCCCTGTCCTGCCCTCGTTACTTATATAGAAACTTACAGGCCCGGACTCATCAAATACCTTGCGAAAGGTGACAGTCCTATGGCTCATACAGTTGAACTTATCAGAAACTTTTATCCTCAATATAAAAACTTTAAGATTGCTTCTATTTCTCCGTGTTTTGCAAAGCGGCGTGAATTTGATGAAAATGGCCGCGGTGATTATGTCGTAACAATGAAGAATCTTAATGAGTATTTTAAGAGTCACGGCATAAATCTTTCAAAACTTAATAAAACTGAATACGACAACCCTCCTGCTGAACGCGCAGTTTTGTATTCAACTCCGGGAGGACTTTTAAGAACTGCCGAACGCTTTGTTCCGGGAATATCTTCCGTCACAAGAAAAATCGAAGGCGAACACATCATTGAATATCTTAACAGTCTTGATGAAACCGTAGGAAAAGGTAAAAAGCCTTACTTTAAGCTTGTTGACTGTCTTAACTGCGGAAAAGGATGCAACTGCGGCGCAGGTACTACACAGACAGATGCTTCCCTTGATGAAATAGAAAGCTATGTAGAAAACAGAATGAAAGACCGATGCAACAGATGGAATACACTGGGAGTAATCGGTCAGAAAAAGGCACTCAGAAATCTTGATAAGACATTAAACAATTACTGGAAACCCGGCATCTATGAACGCGAATATACTAACAGACAGCAGATTCATGATTCAATAATAAAAGAACCTGGTCCGGATGAACTCACAGCTGTCTTTGCTTCTATGGGAAAGAAAACTCAGGAAGACATCTACGACTGCGGTTCGTGCGGCTACGACTCATGCAGGCAGATGGCACTGGCAATATTCAATAAATTGAACAAACCGGAAAACTGCCATTATTATCTTCAGCATGTTGCACAGGAAGAACATAAGAGGGTTCTTTATAATGCAGTCGAAAAAGTTACAGGCGAAAGCATCAGTCTGCTTAAACTGACAAAAAACGAAGTTTCGTCCCTCATAAATCTTTCCGAAAAAATGTCTTCTGAATTCAGCGAATCGTCTGCAGAAATCGAAGAGATGATTCAGAAAGTTCATTTAATCAATAACATTGTAGAAAACAACTTTAAGATTGTTGATGAACTTGAAGGTGCAACTCAATCAGGACGAATCAGGCTTACAGAAGTTTCTGAACTTGTCGGCGCAATCGAAAGTGAATCGAAGACTCTTGTAGAAATGAGCCGGATGGTTGCACAGCTTTCGAGCCAGACAAACCTTCTTGCAATGAATGCAGCTATCGAAGCAGCACACGCAGGCCAGTACGGTGCAGGTTTCTCGGTAGTTGCAGACGAAATCAGAAAGCTCGCAGAAAGTTCAGGCCAAGAAGCCCGGAAGATTGGTGAAGTTCTTAAAAAAGTTAAGACAATGGTTGATGCTGCCTTTACCAAAACAGGAACAGTCAGAAAAGACATCGACAACATTGTTTCTCTGGCCGGAAAAGTACGTCAGCAGGAACTTGAAGCAAGGGGTGCTGTAAGCGAACAGGTTTGCGGAAACGAAAAAATTCTGAGTACACTCAGTCAGATGAAGAGCGGTGCACGAGATGTTGAAGTTGCAGCAGAAAAAGTAGGTACTTCTACAGACAGCATTATTTCTTCTATTCAGACGCTTGGAAAAGATGAAAATTAAAAACATTGCGTAACAAAGCCTGATCTCTTGACGTAAATATGCTGAATGCTAAAATTATAAAAGATGTGTTTTAGTATTCAGTATAAGCGGTTTAAAACTCCGCTTTCTTTATAGAAATAAAACATACATCATATTAAAAAATATTTGCTGCAGAAGACTGGAGAAATTAAAA
>JAGABO010000193.1 GCA_017614655.1 Treponema sp.
AGTTCTTCGTAAAAAACTGTATCGCCTGCGGGATAATAAAACCAAACTCTTAACGAAACGGAACAGAAAATTCCGTCCTCTGCTTTAACGCCTGCACGAAGTTCGCCGATTTTTGTAAAGGCATCGACTTCGAGTTTCTTCTTTCTGCTTTTCTGAATAATCTGCTCGGGACTTGGATCTGTGTGTCTCATTCCTGAAGCAAGCGATGCTTTCCCGGAAGCAAACGCAATTACTGTTCCAAGGAGAATTATTGCGCCGACTGCACCAAGTATGATAAGAAGAATTTTTTCCAGCTTCATGATTTTTCTCCGGCAGTGATGAATTCTTTTGCAATCGAAAGCGTGCGGCTTGTTGCTTTTCCTTCTGAATCAATTGAACCAGGAACACGCGCCTTAAGCACAACGCAGTTATCGAGCCACTCTTCTTCTTCGATGGTTCCGTTTTTTCTGATGAGTTCTGCAACGTAAGATTTTTCGAGCGGAATCGAATATGTCCTGAGTGAACCTAAAAGTTTTTCCGTAATGTAGGCAAGCAGCTGTTCAAAGCCTTTGCCTGTTTTTGCACTTACTTTTATTGCGCCTGGAAAAAACGAATCTAATTCCGAAAGACGAGCCGGATCATTTTTTACGCGGTCAATTTTATTCAGGAGAATAACAGACGGTACATTTTCTGCATGAATCTCTTTTAAAACTTTCTGAACCTGCCTGTACTGGTCAAAACATTTTTTATCATCAGCATCAACTGTAATTAAAAGAAGTGAAGCAAGGGCTGTTTCTTCCAGCGTTGACTTGAAGGCATCAATAAGCGTGTGCGGCAGATTGGAAATAAAACCTACTGTATCTGTAAGAAGAACTGAACTTCCTTCTGCGAGCGAAAGCTTTCGTGTCGTCGGATCAAGAGTTGCAAAAAGCTTGTCTTCTACAAAAACATCAGCGCCGGTGAGCGCGTTCAGAAGGCTTGATTTTCCGGCGTTAGTGTAGCCTACCAGAGCGCAGCCCTGAGTAGAAGTGCGTTCCCTCATTTTACGCTGGGTTTCGCGGCTGGCCCTTACTTCGTTAAGTTCTTTTTTGATGAAAAGAATTTTTTCTTCTATCTGGCGTCTGTCGAGTTCTGCCTGAGTTTCTCCGCTTCCTTTTGCTCCGTAGTTTCCGCCGCGCTGTCTGGACATTGAACCGTACATGTGGCTTATGCGCGGAAGTGAGTAAGTGAGTTTTGCAAGTTCAACCTGAAGGACGGCTTCTTTTGTCTGTGCCCTGTCTGCAAAAATCCTTATGATGACTTCGTTCCTGTCGAAGACGGGAATTCCTGTAAGCCGTTCCCAGTTTCTCTGTTTTGACGGATCGATTTCCCAGTCAAAAATTATACAGTCGGCTGCAACCTGTTTTGCACGGTCAGAAATTTCCTGAGCTTTTCCTGTGCCTATTCCGTAGGAAGCGGTGTGTTCAATGCGGTTAAGAATCATGATGTCCGCAGTTTCGTAGCCCAGAGTCTGGATAAGGCCTTTAAGCTCCAGCGAACGTGCAGCTTCTTCCGGATCCTTGCTCGGGGCACCAATTAAAAGTGCGCGGACTTTTCTTTCCTGTTCTTCTTTAACTTCGACCATAAGAAAATTATACAATACTTATGGTTGTTAGTAAAATATATAAGCATTGTATGCATTAAGAAAGATAGAGATTTACAAGAATTTAAAGTTTCCCTTATAATAAAAATATAAGAGGTTTTTATGAAGAAAAAAATTATTACTTTACTTGTTATTCTTATGTGTTCAAGTGTTTTTGCAGAAAAGTGGAACATTTATGCCGGTGCTGATCAGGAAACTCTTGAAACCATAAAAAAATGTGATGAACAGATTGAACAGAAAAAGTATCAGTCTGCCGTAAATACCGTCGGCGATTGTTCAAATGAATATATCATTTATAAATATATTGAAGTCTGCACACAGTATTTTGCACAAAGTATGATGCACTCTATGTTTGCTTTTAAAGATCTTAAAGAAGGGGAAACTTTGTATGATGTCAGAACAGGTGAAGGTTCCTTTAACATGGTATTCAGAGATGATCCTGATACTATTATAGACAATTATAAAAAAGAGCACGGAAACTCCATGGTGCTGGAGCTTGCTCGTGCCAACTATTATTATGATGCATTAAAAAGATATGGTAATCAGTGGCTTAAAACTCCGGAAGAAATTCTTGTCCTTGTAAAAGATGTTTACAGCCGTGCTGTTGCAAAAGAAATTTATGATGTATGGGTTATGGATAATTACGCAACCATTTTCTGGCAAGAAGGTAACTATGCAGAGGCAGAGAAACTGTATTCTCTTCTTTCTGAAAAAGATCCGACCAATGGTAATTACTGGTATAATCTTGCAGCAAGTAGAATGTTACAGGGAAATTATCAGGGAACTGTAGAACCTGCAAAAATGGCAGTCGAAAATCCGGAAGAAAATCCAGATTATCATCTTGATGCATATACACTTCTTGCAGATGCCTATTCATACTGTAAAGATTTTGAAGCTACTGAAAAAACTCTTCTGGCTGCTCACGAAAAATACGATCATAAGCCGATCGTTTTCCAGCGCTTAGGAGAACTGTATCTCAGCTATCCGGAAAATCGTAATGATGAAAAAGCAAACTTATATCTTGATAAGGCACTTACTGTAGTCTGTGATGATACAGCCATATATAATTGCATCAGGCTGTATTTGAAGTCTGCTACCCCGCAGATGGCTATTGATTTCTGTAAACGAAACATGAAGATTTATAAGGATAAGTTTGCACAGGGAGTTTTCAAATATTTCCTTGCTCAGCTTTACTATATGAC
>JAGABO010000194.1 GCA_017614655.1 Treponema sp.
AGTTACCGCCCGCCGGAGAAACCGTACCGCCGATTGTAACGGGACCTGTCTCGCCGTCACGGAGCTTTACGATACCCGCACGTTCATAGAACGAAGCAATTGTTGACTCAAGGTAAGCCGGGAATGCTTCTTCACCAGGAATCTCTTCAAGACGTCCCGACATTTCGCGCATGGCCTGTGCCCAGCGGCTTGTTGAGTCTGCAAGAAGAAGAACGTGAAGTCCCATCTGGCGGTAATATTCAGCAAGGGTAACACCCGTGTAGCACGAAGCTTCGCGGGAAGCAACCGGCATTGACGAAGTATTACAGATGATGATCGTGCGTTCCATAAGGGAACGTCCTGTCCTCGGGTCTTTAAGTTCCGGGAACTCAGTAAGGGTTTCAACAACTTCACCGGCACGCTCTCCGCATGCTGCGATGATTACGATGTCAACGTCAGCGTTACGGCTTGTCGTATGCTGGAGAACTGTCTTTCCTGCACCGAACGGCCCCGGAATACAGTAAGTACCTCCCTTTGCAACCGGGAAGAATGTATCTATAAGGCGAACCTTTGTTACCATAGGTTCCTTAGGCATAAGACGCTCTGCATAGCAGTTTACGGCACGCTTTACAGGCCACTTAAAGCTCATGCAGATGTTTACGGTCTTTCCTTTTTCGTCTGCAAGGGTTGCAATCGTGTCATGAATCTTATAGCTGCCTTTTTTTGCAAGCTTCTTTATTGTATATGTTCCGAGGAATCCGTAAGGCACCTGAATTTTATGGGTAAACGGACCTTCTGGAACCGTACCTACGGCATCTCCTGCCATAACCTTGTCGCCTTCTTTTGCAGTCGGAGTAAATTCCCACTTTTTGTTTTCATCAAGGGCAGGAAGATAAACACCGCGTTCAAGGAAGTATCCTGAATGCTCTGCCAGAAGAGGAAGCGGATTCTGAAGTCCGTCATAAACCTGTCCTAAAAGACCAGGTCCTACTTCTACGCTCAACAAATCACCGGTAAACTCTACGGCACAGTCCGTAGAAATTCCGTTTGTCATTTCATAAATCTGCATCTGCGCTGTATTGCCGCGGATACGGATAACTTCTCCCTTTAAGGATTTTCCGTCTACTTTAACGTAACCGACTTCGTTAAGCGAAACTTTTCCGTTAAATTCAACAGAGACCATGTTTCCGTTTACAGCAACTACTTTGCCTTTTGTATCAGTCATTTCTTTTCTCCAAGAATCTCATCATATATTTTGTGATATGAAGCAAGTCCTTCATCCCTGTTGAATTTTTTCATGCGTTCAACAAGCATGAGCTTAAGCCCGTAATTAAAAACGGCATCAACACAAAAACCGTCAAGAGGAGCAATTCTGTCAAGCACAGAAAGCCTGTACTGATTAAGATACTGCTCGGCAGAAAGAGGACTGTCCATTCCGACTGCAGTTCTTGCAACCTGAATGACTTCTCCGTCAGATGCCGGAGGAATGTCCTTGGAATCCTTCTTCATTTTAAGTGCCCTTACCTGAGCAAGTGCATAGCGGAGGCTGCGTTCTTTTGCATACCACGCATCAAGAAAAGCAGAGCCAGTAGGCTGCCCGTTTCTCGGCGGTTCAAGCGAAAGTGCTGCAGCAGTGCGTGCAGTTTCACCTTCCATAAAGCGTGAACACAGATCCTTAAAGTATTCCGTCGTTATGGGAAGCTTCTGAGCGCTGTCATCGCTTAAAGAGAAAGAAGGAAGCTGAGAAACTAAATAATAGAGGTGTTCCACTATTTTGATCCCTTCTTTGAAGCAGGCTTTTTTGCAGCCTTAGGTTTAGATACCGTTTTTTTTGCAGCAGGTTTTGCAGCGTCTGCAGCCGGCTTTTTTACAGCCGCAGGCTTAGGTCCTTCAGCCTTTTCAGGAGAAATTCCTGCTGCAGCTTTTTTCATAAGTTCCGTTGTCTTTGGATTAAGATAGGCGCTGAAAAGAGAAGCTACTTCATCCGCAGAAAAATCATAGAATGCGCTTCCGTTCTTTGCACCGATTCTGAACCCTGAAGCAAGAGAAGAGTCTCCCTTTATTTCAAGACCTTTGGAAATCTTTGCCTTGAGGGCTGATTTAAGGGATGCTTCAAGGACTTTCAGTTCCTTTGAAGGAAGAAGCACGCAAAGGTCGTCAGAAGAAGGATTTGCAGACCAGGCCTTTACTGTTTCCGGAATAAGTTTTTTAAGAAGATCCTTGTCATAAGCTTTTTCTGTTTCTGCCTGAACAAGGGCTGAAACTTCCCTGTTAATTCCGTCCCTGAAAGAAATAATAAGATTGCGGCCGGCCTGAGTAATTGCATCCTCACTTGCCTTCTCCATTCTTTCCGTTTCGGCCTTAGCAGCTTTAATGATGCTGTCAGCCTTAGACTCAGCCTCTTTAATGATTGCGGCTGCTTTTTTTTCTGCTTCAGCAATAATTTTACCGGCAGAATTTTCGGCACTGGCTACACCGTCTTTTTTGATCTTGTCGATCAGTTCCTGTAACTGGACGTCCATCATAACCTCACTATATAAGTAAATATAGGGCATTCTGAATTAAAGCTTCAGAAGGCCGAGTCGAGTTTTATTCTCCGTAAAATACGGCGTAAAACATCGTTATTTTAGGCAGTTCAAAAAAATTACACTAAAAAAGCACAGATGCTTATTGAGCAATGTTTTTTGAAGCACCCGTAACTTCAAAACAAAAACTGATATACAGTTTTTTCGTGATATACCCTCTCCGGAGAATATATGCAGTCAGGAAAATTTTTGTGATTCGGAGCATCGGGAAAGCCTTCGGTTTCAAGGCATACACCTTCATATTTTTTGTAAGTACGCCCGTTTTTCCCCGTTACTCCCTCAAGAAAATTTCCTGTATAAACCTGAACGGCAGGAAGCGTTGTAAAAACATTTATCCTGCGTCCTGACAATGAATCCGAAAGTACGGCACATCTTCTAAGTGTTCCGTCATAACCGTCTATTATATACGGTGTGTCATATCCGCCCATCGTATCCCCGATATTCTTCCCCAGAGTTTTTCCGGAGGTAAAGTCATACACGCTGTTTTCAGTTACATTAAGGATTTTTCCGGTAGGACACAATGAAACATCTGTTTCAAGAAAAGAAGAACAGTCAAGTTTTAATTCATGATTTAATACGGTACCGCTTCCTGAAAGATTAAAATAGGTGTGGTTCGTAAGGTTTACAGGCGTGCTCTGTGAAGGAACGGCTGTATAATCAAGCATAATTTCATTACTGGAAGTTAAAGTACACGCAATTCTGAACATTACGTCTCCGGGAAATCCCTGTTCACCGTCCGGAGAAATACGGGTAAATTCTACGCCTGCACAGTCCCTTTTCTTTATGATGCGAAAATCCCAGACTTTTTTTTCGTAACGGTCAAAACCTCCGTGAAGGCAGTTGCGTCCGCCGTCATTTAAATCCAGAGAAATCTTTTTTCCGTTATAACTATAAGTGCCCCGCCAATACGGTTTGCAAAACGTCCTACAAGGGAACCGAAACTGCATTCAGAATTAATATATCCGTCAAGAGTGGAATGTCCCAGAACCACGTCAGTTTCAAGACCGCTTTTATCAGAAAGAAGAATAGAAGTGACAGTACACCCAAGGTCGGTTACAGAGAAACTCATACTGCCGTTTGAAACCGTAAAAATATGAATTCTTTTGCCGTTATAAAGCGTGCCGAACTTTGATTTAGTGACTTTTATTCCAGGCATATTCTGTTTAAACTATAACATTACAATTCAGAAATTTCAAGAAATTTAAAAACAGAATTTAAGCCGCGGCCAAAACAGCCTGAAGTTTGCCTGCATGCAATGCATTATGTGACTTCAAGTGAAAACTTAACTTCCTGAACGCTTCTCTTGAGTTCAGTTGCAATTTCTTCATCAGTAAAACCTTTACCGTGAAGCTCTGCAACCTGCTGCCGGAATGATTTCTTTATTTTTATGGGATTTTCCGAAAGATAAAACTGAGTCGGAATAACCGGAATTTTTTTTACAAGAGTTTCTTCCCTGCGTTCTACTGCTTTTTTTTGAACCGCATTTCTTTTATAGCTTCCTGCAACATACGAAACAGGAACATCAACATCAGC
>JAGABO010000195.1 GCA_017614655.1 Treponema sp.
GCTGCAACGCATGCATGTTCTGCGTTAAGTTTTGCGCGTTCAATCTGAGCAGGATCTATGTCGCTTCCCGTAATGCGGCATTCAACATCGGTACGGATTTTTTCTGCTTCTTCCCTCTTGATTTCCAGAAAGCGCTTTGCATTGTAAAAGCTTAAGTTTTCGAAGGCAAAGTTTCTTCCGAAACCAGGTGCAATGTTGTGAGCATAAAGGGCAGCTTCGGTAACGATTGTTCCGCTTCCGCAGAAAGGATCGTGAAGCGGTGTCTTCCTGCGCCACATCATCTGCATGAGGAGTACTGCGGCAGTCGTTTCGCGCAAAGGTGCACTTCCGCCTTCCGTCCTGTAACCGCGCTTATGAAGGGCAGTTCCGCTTGTGTCCAGAAGAATCGAAACTTCATTGTTTTCTATATAAACCCTTACGTCAAAAGAAGAGCCGCTTTCGGGAAGAGTTGCAATCCTCCACTTATCGCCGAGCTTTTTGTAAATCGCTTTCTGAATCATTCCCTGAACCGAATGCTCGCTGGAAAGTCTGCTTTTGTAAGTGCGGACCTTGTCTACGATAATGCGTACGTCTTTCTTAAAATAATCCTGCCATTCAACTTTGTAGCATCCGTCAAAGAGTGCATCAAAATCTTCTGCATGATATCGTGCTGCCTGAATGTAGACACGGTCGCTTGTCCTTAAGCAGAGGTTTGAAAGATAAAGTGCATCATCTTCTCCGGTAAAATTAACGCGGCCGGGAGCATTTGATGTGAGTTTAAATCCGAGTGATTTTAATTCGTTACCGAGGATTTTTTCGGCACCGATGGCACAGAGAGCTGCGTAATAATTCATATTGACATTTTATCAAAAAATGTCATTTCGGGCAAGTTTTAGTTGTTGAAAAAACTTTATCTTCTCAATAAAGTAGGGTTTATGAAAAACTTAAGAAAATTTTTACTGACCGCGTTTGCAGTTCTTGCTGCAGGCTGCGCATCCGACAAAGCAGCTGTTCCTCCGGAGCAGCTTCCGGTTACTGAACTTCCACCAAGCGTTGGTGAAAACATGTTTAAGGGGAATGTTTTTACAGGTTCTGCAAACCGCTATGATTTTAGCGGCGATGATGTCCTTACTGTTTATACAAGAGTCGAATATAATGATAAAGATTCTGACTGGGTAGAACTGGGTAAAGACAGGTATTCATTTGACAATGAAACCGGAAGACTTTATACAAAAGTAATTTCTGTTTTTGATCCTGATACAAAAAGGGTCTTTGTAAATGCTTCCGAGTATGAAGATTATCTTGTAGAACTTATAGAAAAGAAACTTGAGCAGCTTTCAGAAACAGAAGACAAGGTTCTTGCAGAACCTAAGTATAAAAAACTTCTGATTGAATATACAAAAAAACAGTGCCACAATCTTGCGCTACAGACTTTTAATGAAGTTGTAGAAAATAAGTTTGCACTTTATACAGACAACAGGATGCTTGTTCTGGAAGATGTGGCACCTCTTTATACCAGCCGCTCGTATTCCTTCTGTACTGATGAAACAAGTTCTGAATACAGTGTAATTTTTAATTCACTTCATTTTGAAGTTGCAAAGATTGAAGACATGGAATCCGATTCTGATTCAAAAATTGTCTATGACGGAGTTCCTGTAAATGATAACGGCGCTTCTTTTACTGTTGAACTTTATAAATATGAACTTGATAAAAACAATAGATGTGTTTCTTTAGAGAAAGCTGGAACTCTTAAAACAAAATATACAACTTCACAGAAGATGGTTAAACCTTCATCAGACAGTGAAGAAGATTCAACTTTAGTTGAACCTGTAAGAATAATTACAAAGAAACTTCATTTTACAAAACTGCCTTTTGAACTTAAGAATCTTTCCGATGTGGAAGTTTCCTGTGAAGCTCAGAAGCGTGTTTCTGTTTATACTTATTAAGCGGGAAGTGCTGCCCCGCAGAGTGCGGCTATGTTTCTGTAGCCGTGCTCTTTCATGAACTTTTCAAGTCCGGCTGTAATTTCTATCATTGCATCCGGATTTGAGAAAGTTGCAGTTCCCACCTGAATTGCAGATGCGCCTGCCATTATAAATTCAACGGCATCCTTCCAGTTAGAAATTCCACCGAGTCCTACAACAGGAACCCTTTCTTTTTCCGGTAACTTTCTTACGGCACAGGCAACATCATAAACCATGCGCAGTGCTATCGGTTTAATTGACGGTCCGCACAGGCCTGCCTTTACGTTTTTAAAATAAGGTTCTGCTTTTTCTATGTCGATTGCAACAGCCTGTATCGTGTTGATGAGGCTTAATGCATCTGCCCCGGCTTTAATGCACGAAAGTGCGACTGCAACAAGATCGGGCGCATTCGGTGAAAGCTTGACCATAAGCGGCTTCTTCGTTGCTTTCCTTACTGCGTTTACACATTCAAACGCTGCTTCCGGATCAGTTCCCCATGCCATGCCGCCGTGCTTTACGTTAGGGCAGGAGATGTTAAGTTCTATCATCGGAACGTCAGTCTTGTCTAACAGAGCCGCTCCCTTTGCATAGGAGTCCAGGTCGCTTCCTGCAAGATTTGCAATTACCGTAGTACCGAGCTTCATCATCTCGGGAAGCTCGTGTTCTATAAAATGCGGAACTCCGGGATTTTCGAGTCCTATTGAATTGATGTCGCCTGATGCAACTTCTATGATGCGTTCTCCTTCGTTTCCTGCGCGAGGTTCAAGAGTAAGTCCCTTTGACGAAATGCCGCCGAGAAGTGATGCATCAAAAAAGCCGCGGTAATTCTGACCGAAGCCGAACGTGCCGCTTGCTGCAATTACGGGATTCTTAAACTGAACTCCAGCAATGCTTACGGAAAGGTCTGCTAATTCAACAGGTTCCCTTTTTTTAGATGCCGGTTTTTCAAACTGAATTTCCCTGGCATTGAATACAGGACCGTCTTTGCAGACACGCTTATTTCCCGAAGCAGTTTTTATTGAACAGCCTAAGCACGCTCCGGCACCGCAGAGCATTTTCTTTTCGAGGCTAAGGTAACATTCAACTTTGCATTCCTCACACACCTGCTTGATATAGGCAAGCATCGGAGTAGGACCGCATGCAAAGACAACCTTGTAACCGGCTTTAAGAATCTTTTCTTTTGTAAAAGCCGCACTGAGCATTCCGTGAATGCCTTCGCTTCCGTCATCTGTCGTAAGATAAAGGTTTGCAGGCTTTACATTTTCAAGACCGTAGCTTCCTGACTTAAAGCTTGCAAAAAAATCGTAGCTTCCTTCCGGCAGAGTTGA
>JAGABO010000196.1 GCA_017614655.1 Treponema sp.
AACTCCAACCGGTTCCACAGCTTACTCTGCAGCAGCAGGAGGTCCGATTCTTGAGCCTTCAATTGATGCGATGGTTTTAACTCCCATAAGTTCCTTCAGTCTTTCTTCAAGGCCACTTGTGTTCGGAAGCGGCGGAGAAATTGCAATGACTTTACTTCCGTCTCGTGCAGAAGGACTTCTTTCTCTTGACGGTCAGATTAAATTTGATCTTAAAACCGGTGATGTAATAATACTGGGAGTCTCTCCGCATAAGGCCCGTCTTGCCGGTGCTTCCCAGGAAAAGTTCTATGCATCCCTTAAAAATAAACTCAACTGGTCTGGAGGCATCCGTGCTTGAAGAACTTGATATAAGGAATTTTGCCCTTATTGATTCAGCTCATGTGGATTTTGAAAAAGGCTTTACCGTTTTAAGCGGCGAAACCGGAGCAGGTAAATCCATCCTTATAGGAAGCCTTGCTTTTCTGCTTGGAGGAAAAGCGTCCCTTGACCAGATAAGAACCGGCTGTCATGAAGCTTCCGTAAGCGGAGTCTTTCTTCTTTCTCATTCTTCAAAAAAAGAAGATGATCCTTTTGAATGGCTCAGCGAACACGGAATGGAAGCAGAGGACGGCCGCATAATCCTTCGCCGCGTTATAAAGGACTCGGGAAAAACTTCTTCCTGGATAGGAGGAGTTCCTGCTACAAAAGCTGATGTTGCAGATTTTGCAAAGTTTCTTGTTGACCTTCACGGTCAGCATGAACAGCAGTCACTTATGAAAGTTTCTGAGCACCGCCGCTATCTTGATATTTATGCAGGTCTCGAAGATGAAGTTTCGGCTTTCGGTTCAGTCTATACAAAGCTTGTCGAAAAAAGACGGCTTTTAGAAAAGCTTGACAGCGACAGTGAAGAAATCAACCGCCGCATAGAAATGCTTTCTTTTGCAGTAGAAGAAATTTCTTCGGCAAAAATTAAAAACGGAGAAGATGAAGAGCTTTCTTCTGAAGAAGCAAAACTTTCTTCCTTCGAAAAACTATATTCTGTCGTAGAAGAACTTTCAGGCATTTTTGACGGAAACGAGGGCAGTGCGCTTTCTCTTTTAAAGAGGTCTTCTTCTCTTTTTTCTCAGGCTTCCGATATGGATAAGTCTCTTTCCGAACTTTCTTCCCGTACAGAGAGTGCTTTTTACGAAATGGAAGACATTCACAGGGAGCTTAAGCGCTATGAAAATTCCCTTGTTTTTGATCCGGCCCGCCTCGAAGAAGTTCAGGAGCGGCTTGAACTCATCTATAACCTAAAGAAGAAATACCTTAAAAACGTAAATCTTCCGTGTTCAGAGCTTAATGTCTTTATGGAAAATGCCCGGAAGGAACTTGAAGGACTTGGTTCTGTTTCCGGCGGAAAAGATGTCCTTGAAAAAGAAATTGCAGTTCTCGAAAAAGAAGTATATGCAAAGGCAAAGGCTTTAAGTACAAAAAGAAAGGCTTCTGCTTCACAGATGTCTTCTGACATTCAGAAAATACTTTCTGCACTCGGAATGGCTTCAAGTGTGTTTAAAGTCGGAATTACGGAAAAGGAAGGAAACTCTGCCGTTCAGAAATGCTCCGTTTACGGAATGGATGACATTGAATTCCTGATTTCTGCAAATCCGGGACTTCCCCTCATGAGTCTTTCGCGTATTGCTTCCGGCGGTGAACTTTCGCGTGTCATGCTTGCGTTAAAGACGGTGCTTTCGGAAGGGGATACGGCCGGTACCCTTGTATTTGATGAAATTGATACCGGTATCGGCGGAGAAATTGCACTTTCTCTCGGTTCCCACATGAAGGCCCTTGCTTCAAAAATGCAGGTTCTTTGCATTACTCATCTTGCCTCAATCGCAGTTTATGCCGATAATCAGATAAAGATTCAGAAAGGTGTGGAAGGCGAAATGACTTCTACAAAAGTGTTTCCGGTTACCGGACAGGAGCGTGTTAAGGAAATTGCCCGCATGCTTTCCGGCGACAGTACGTCTGCATCTTCTCTTGAACATGCCGCATCAATGCTTTCAAAATTCGGAGGAAAATGATGGCAAATATTACTACAGAAACCCGTGCTGATTTTCAGGCAAAGGTAAAACCTGTTAAGGCCAAAATCGAAGAAGCCCTCAAAAAAGAAAAGGACATGCTTCTCCTTATGAAGAAGGATTCTGCCGGTATTGAATACAAGAAGCTTCTTTTGTGCGAAGAGATGCTTTATGTTTCGACGCTTTACATGAGCATAAACTCCCTTTCCGAAACAATCCTCGAAACAAAGAATAACGATGCCCTTAATGATGCCCGTAAGATGATTTATAAGGCAATCATTTATCTGGAAGAAATCGTCTCCGATACTGTTGACTGTCCGTATGCCGATATTGCACCGCGCCTCGAAAAAATCAGCAACACACCGCTAGAAAAAAGATTTTATCTTGTCCGTAAGATGGGACTTGCAATTCAGCTTTTAGTTGAAGCCTTCGGTGATAATTCAAAATGGAAGTGGAGCTTTGTTGAACTCCGCGGACGCTTTGCTGTTGTTGCAAAAAACCTTATCGACATGAAGGAAGGGGCAAAGTCTTATTTTGATCCTGCAAGCCCTGATCATGACAACACGGTTCTTTACATAAGGCTCTTAAGGAAACTTCTGGACAAGAGTGCTTCCGAATACCGTGACCGCTATGAACTTTCTACCCGTCGTATTGATGACATGCGTCTTGCAATCAACTTTCTTATTGCCCTCCGCCGTATTGCAATGATTCTCGGAGAAAGCGAAGAATCCGAAGAAATCAAAAAGAAAGCCGTCGTCTGGAAGGGTAAGATGGAAAACGACACTAAATCAGGTGCAAGTAAATAATGAAAGACTCTCTTATTCTTAAAATCTTTGAAGCTTTTTCCATAGAAAGATGGAATGACCTTGTGCGCCCCTTTTCCGTTGTAGAAATGGACAAGCACGCCGAAAAAATGGTCGTTGCCTACATCATAGGTAAATTTGAAGAAAACCGCGGAGAAAAAGTTGACTGGCAGTGGATGATATACACGTCGCTGTTTGATCTTCTTAGAAAAATCCAGCTGTGCGACATAAAGAGTCCGGTTCAGACCATCATCAGAAATGACTATCCCGAAGAATACAAAAAGCTTAACGAATGGGTTTTAAGCCGCTATAAAGAACTTATAGACGATAACCTTTACGAACAGTTTAAAAAATACATCGGAACTTTAAACGGCGACATTCCTCTTACTAAAGAAGAAGAACGTACTGCAAGAATATTCCGTGCAGCCCACAAGTATTCAACTTTACGCGAACTGGAAATGATAGAAAAGGTAAACGAAGGACACAGGCTTTTTCAGATAAAACGGGAACTGAATGCGGGCCTTCAGAAATACCTGGATTTAAGGGGACTTCAGCTTCTGATTACAAGGCAGAAACCCTTTGATTTTCTTATGCGCATAGAGCAGCTGCGTTTCCAGACCAGATGGAATCAGACTCCCAGAGTGCCGGAAACATCAGTTTTAGGACACTGTTATTTTGTTGCAGTTCTTACGCTTCTTTTAGGACGCGAAACAGGCGTAAAGTTCTGTCCGGGCCGCATCTACAACAATTATTTTTCGGCTCTTTTTCATGACCTTCCCGAAAGCGTAACCCGTGACATCATTTCTCCGGTAAAGCAGGCTACAGACGGACTTCCCCTTATTGTAAAAGACATAGAAGACAAGATTGTTTCTAAGGAACTTGTTCCTCTTATGGAAGATTTTTACAGGGACGAGCTGCTTTACTTTACGAGCGACGAATTTTCCAACCGTGTGCTTTATGACGGAAAGGTTCACGCAGTTCCTTATGAAGAGCTTAATTCAAAGTTTAATTTTGATGAATTTGCCCCTGTCGACGGAGCCCTTGTTCGTGTTGCTGACCACTGTTCGGCTCTCCTGGAAGCTACAATTTCCATAAGGCACGGAATTACAAGCGCTCATCTTTCTGACGGAAGGGAAAACCTGGTTAATTCCTACAAAAAGAAGGGAAAGATAAACGGCATAGACGTTAAGAGCCTTTTTGTTCAGTTTGAAGACTGAAATATACAATTAACGCGTAAAACAAGCCCTTTTCATAATTAAAGATTTCTTTTATACTTTGGACACCGGTTTTATCCGGTTTCATTTCTGGAGGAATCATGACAATCTCTCAAATGCTTGAGCAAAGCGGAATCCTTACCCTGCTTGGAATGTGTGTCGTATTCAGCTTCCTTGTTATTCTTATTGCAGCAATGAATCTTCTTCGTGTCTGCATAAAGTGTTTTAAGCTTGATAAAAAAGGAAAAGCGGCATCATCTTCATCAGAACTTCCGGTTCAAAATACATCAAACTCAATACCGGCAGTACAGTCAGATACAAATGCAGTAATTGCTGCAATCGCCTGTGCCGTCCGCGAAAAAGAAACACTCTAAAATTTAATAAAGGGGATACTTATGTCTAAAGTTGGAATTTCAGAACTTGCAATACGTGATGCTCATCAGAGTCTTCATGCAACGCGTATGACAACCGCCGATATGCTTCCGGCCTGTCCTATGCTCGATAAAATCGGTTATAAATTCATAGAAGGCTGGGGTGGTGCAACCTATGACTCCTGCATCCGCTTCCTTAACGAAGATCCGTGGGAACGCTTAAGGAAACTGCATGCAGCCCTTCCGAACAGCAAAATCATGATGCTTTTGCGCGGACAGAACCTTTTAGGCTACCGTCACTACGCAGATGATGTTGTAGATAAGTTTGTAGAAACTGCTTCAAAGAACGGTATCGATGTGTTCCGCATTTTTGATGCCTGTAACGACCCGCGTAACCTTGAGCGTGCAACTAAGGCTGCGAAGAAAACCGGAAAGCATGTTCAGATGGCAATTTCCTATGCCGTAACTCCTTTCCACACAATCGAAAAATATGCTGAACTTGCAAAAACCTATGCAGATTTCGGAGCTGATTCAATCTGTATTAAAGATATGGCAGGACTTTTAAAGCCTTATGATGCATACAATCTTGTTAAGGCTGTAAAAAAAGCCTGTGATCTTCCTGTAGAAATCCACACGCACTCAACGACCGGCCTTTCTGTTGCAACAGAGCTTAAGGCTGTGGAAGCAGGTGCTGACATCCTTGATACTGCAATTTCTTCAATGTCAATGGGAACAAGCCACTCTCCGACAGAAACAGTTGTAGAAATGCTTAAGGGAACTGAATACGATACCGAACTTGACGTAAAGGCCCTCCTTGAACTTGCTTCATACTTCCGTGATGTTCGTAAACACTATGCTTCCCTTGAATCAAAATTCCTTGGAGCAGATACACGCATTCTTCTTTCTCAGGTTCCGGGCGGAATGCTTTCTAATCTCGAAAGCCAGCTCAAGCAGCAGGGTGCTGCCGATAAAATTGATGATGTTCTTGCAGAACTTCCAAGGGTTCATAAGGACATCGGTTATGTTCCGCTTGTTACTCCTACAAGCCAGATTGTCGGAACTCAGGCTGTATTTAACGTTCTCTTCGGCCGCTATGAACGCATGACCGGAGAATTCCGCGATCTTCTCGTTGGAAAATACGGAAAGCTTCCTGCAGAACCGAATGCAGACCTTGTAAAGAAAGCCCTCGAACTTAATAAGATGGATTCTGTTATTACCTGCCGCCCTGCAGACCTTATCGAAGCAGAATGGGATAAGATGGTTTCTGAAAGCAAGGCTAACGGCGGTGACGGTTCTGATGAAGATGCCCTTACTTACGCAATGTTCCCGAAGGTTGCACCAAAGTTCTTTGCAGAACGCAAAAACGGTCCTGTTGATGCTGAAAAGACCTTCGGCCTCAAGGAAGAGCCAAAGCCGGCTTCATCTTCTAACGGCGGCTCTTATACAATTACGGTTAACGGTGCTTCTTATGCCGTAACATCTGACGGAAAGGGAAATATTAACGTAAACGGAACTCCATATTCTGTAGCCTTTGGAGCAGCCGGAAGTGCACCTGCAGTTTCTTCTGCTGCACCGGCAGCAACTCCAGCTGTTACAGGCGGAACTCCGGTTACAGCCCCTGTTGCAGGAACTCTCCTTAAGCAGTGTTTTAATAACGGCGCATCCGTTAAAAAAGGCGATACCGTAATCATCGTTGAATCCATGAAGATGGAACTGGAAGTAAAGTCTCCATGTGACGGAACTATCACTTATACAGTTTCTGCAGGAAGTCAGATTCAGAACGGACAGACTCTTGCATCTGTCGGTGGGGCTCCAGCAGCTCCAGTAGCTGTGGCTCCGGTTAAAGCTCCGGCTGCCGCTGCCCCTGTTGCCCCGGCTCCTTCTCCTGTAAGTGCAGGCGGCGTAAAGGTTACGGCTCCTGTTGCAGGTGTTTTCCTTCGTACGGCTGTTCCGGAAGGAGCTTCCGTTAAAAAGGGTGACAACATCGTAATCATTGAATCCATGAAGATGGAACTGGAAATTAAGGCAAATGCCGACGGAAAGGTTCACTTCGTTGCTTCGGCCGGAACTCAGATTTCTAACGGACAGCCTGTAGCAGAGATTCAGTAGGTGTAAGTATGACTGTTTCAAGAAAAGAAGTTAATTCAAAAATTGCCTTCATCATGCTTTCCATAATGGCCGCTGCAGGTATTATGGGCTGGATGAAGACTGTACTTGCAGATGAAGCAGAACCGGCTCCTGTAGTATATGAAGAAAATATTCCTGTAGCTCAGGGCGGTTCTTCCCTTGACCGCATCATAGAAGGAACAGAAGACTGGGGCGAAGAGCACAACATAAATCCGCTTGAGTTCTTAAAGAACATTGGACGTTCTACAGGTATCTATCAGATTATAAACGAAAAAGGCCGTGAAGCAGGAACTCCTTCGGTAAAAAAAGAGGCAGTTGATGCACCTAAAAAAGACTGGGGCGAAGCTCCGGGCTGGCAGTCACTTGTAATGATGCTTGTAGGCTTCCTTATTGTTTATCTGGGGGCTGCAAAAGGCTTTGAGCCGCTTCTTCTTATTCCGATCGGTTTTGGTACAATCCTTATAAATGCGGTTGGAGCCGGAATGGGAAATCTTCCGGACGGCATGCTTGCAATCATTTATAACGCCGGTGTCGGAAATGAATTCTTCCCTATGCTCATTTTTATGGGAATTGGTGCAATGACAGACTTCGGTCCGCTTATTGCAAATCCTAAAACTGCGCTTCTTGGTGGAGCTGCTCAGTTCGGTGTTTTCTTTACGCTTTTCGGCGTTGCCGTAATGAACATATTCGGGCTTAACTACAACATCATGCAGGCCTGTGCAATTGCAATCATCGGTGGAGCAGACGGTCCGACTTCCATTTATGTTTCCGGAAAACTTGCACCGGAGCTTATGGCTGTAATTGCAGTGGCAGCTTATTCTTATATGGCCCTTGTTCCGATGATTCAGCCTCCGATTATGAAGCTTTTAACTACAAAGAAGCAGCGCATGATTCACATGGCTAATCCGCGTGAAGTAAGCAGGGTAGAAAAAACTCTCTTCCCGATGGTTCTTCTTCTTCTTACGATTCTTCTTCTTCCGCCTGCAGCTCCTCTTATCGGTATGCTTGCATTCGGAAACTTCGTAAAGCAGTGCGGTGTTGTAGAGCGTCTTTCCAAGACAATGGAAAATGAACTTATGAACATTGTTTCGATTCTTCTTTCTCTTGGAGTAGGAAGCCAGATGACACCGGAAAAAATCATCCGCGGTGAATCTTTCGGAATTATTGTTCTTGGTCTTGTTGCCTTTGCAGTTGCTACAGCTGCCGGAATTGTTATGGCTCACATAATGAACTTCTTCCTTCCGAAAAACAAGAAGATTAATCCTCTTATCGGAAGTGCAGGTGTTTCTGCAGTCCCTATGGCAGCCCGTGTTGCTCATAAGGTAGCTCAGAGCGAAGATTCTTCTAACTTTATTTTGATGAATGCGATGGGACCGAACGTAGCAGGCGTTATCGGAACGGCAATTGCGGCAGGTGTCTTTATTGCAACCTACGGCGGACTTTAAAAATTAAGGCAGCAAAAAAAAAATCCTGACAGCGGAAAATCCGGTGCCAGGATTTTTTTTTATTTAAGAATCTCCCTTGCTCGGATTAATGCTGCGTTGATGTCTGCGCAGATGTTTTCTTTTCCAAGTTTTTCTGCCATTCCGGTCTTTTCAAGAAGAACGTAAGGCTGCGTGTGGATGCCCGAAATTACGATCGTAATTCCTTTTCTTGAACATGCGGCATTTGCCTGTTCAAGCGCCTTTATTCCTCCGGCATCAAGGTAGATTGTGTTTCTCATTCTTAAGATAAGTACCTTGTAATCAACTCCGGCTTTTTCCACGGCAACTTCAAACTTTCGTACGGTTCCAAAGAAAAGAGGTCCGTCTATTTCGTAGACAAGGGCTCCGTCCGGAATATTAAGTTTTTCTTCCGGCATATCAGGTGAAGTAAAAATTCCTCCGGCAAGGCTTTCTCTTTTTGACTGGACCTCAGAAAGATCAATCATCTTTTTAATAAAGAAGAAGGCTGCAAAACCAAGACCTATGGAGATAGCAACAGTTAAATCAACAAAGACTGTAACAAGGAAGGTAACCGTAAATACAAAGATGTCCGACTTCTGTCCCTTAAGAAGAGCCTTGATTGCAGGAAAGCCTGCCATGTTCCATGCAACATTTATGAGGACTGCGGCTAAGGTTGCCATCGGAATAAGGGAAGCATATTTACCTGCAAAAAGAACTATTGCAAGGAGTGTAAGGGCGTGAATGATTCCTGCAACAGGAGTACGGCCTCCGTTTTTAATGTTTGTTGCTGTTCGTGCAATTGCACCTGTAGCCGGAATTCCTCCGAAGAAAGGAGTTACAAGGTTTGCAATTCCCTGACCGATAAGTTCTGTGTCGGAGTCGTGCTTTCCTCCTGTCATACCGTCTGCAACTGCTGCCGAAAGAAGCGATTCAATTGCTGCAAGAACTGCAATGGAAACTGCCGTCGGGAAAAGGGAAGTTATGGTTTTAATCGAAAAATCAGGAACAACCGGCTTTGGAAAGGAAGTCGGAATTTCTCCGATTGTCTTTATATCCATTGAACAGGTATTTCTTAAGATTACGCTTAGAACTGTTGTAATTATAATGACGATAATTGAACCCGGAATCTTTTTTACAAAACGGTTCCATATAAAAAGGAATGCAAGGGAAACGGCTGCCATTACAAATGAATACATGTCAATTGTAGAAAAGAATTTTCCGAAAGCAATCATCTTGGGAAGAAAATCACCCGGAACGGAAGTGTAGGTTTCTCCCATAATTGTAAGAGGTGCTGCTTCAGAAATACCAACGGAAAGTCCGAAGAAATTAGCGATCTGACCGCCTGCAATGGTAACTGCAATTCCTGCCGTAAATCCGGTTACAATTGTATAAGGAATGAACTTTACAAGACCGCCCATCTTAAAGGCGCCGAGAAGGATAAGAATAACACCTGCCATTACGGTTGCAGTTGCAAGCCCCGAAAGTCCTGACTGGGCAACGATTCCGTAAATGATTACGGTAAAGGCTCCCGTAGGTCCGCCAATCTGAACGGCAGAACCGCCGAATGCAGAAATAAGAAAACCTGCAATTATTGCAGTAAAAAGACCTGCAGCAGGATCTACTCCAGAAGCTACTGCAAAGGCGATTGCAAGGGGAAGGGCAACAATGCCGACGATAATGCCGGCAACAAAATCTCCTGCAAACTTTTTTGCAGAATAGTCCCTGAGGCTTTTTAAAAGCTCCGGTTTAAACATAATTTTTCCTCACTGTATCATGAACGATGGTAAATTCATAATTCACAACGCACTCTGTGTCAAGTATGCCGTTATGACGTGTCTACACATTTTGTGTTATTTGATATAGAATTGTGAATTATGAAAATGGATCAGTACAGGCTTAATGCATATCTTTCAAATTCAAACGAAAAAAATGATGAAGAAAAAAAACAGCCCTTAGTTCATAAGCCTGTTTTTGAACGCATAAGCAGGGAACCTTCTCCTCTGGAAAAACAGAAGGAAGAAGAAAAGTCTTTAGAAAATGCACGCCTTGCTGCCGAAACCGGAACCTGGTTTGAAAAACGTAATGTTACAAAAGATGATGTTTTAAAAAGTACTGATGCACTTATTCATAAAGGACTTTTAAAAGTTCCCGAAGATTATGTTCCGGAAAAAGAAAGTATTTACAGGCGGGTTGCAAAGTTCCTGGTTGTTATAGGAATGGATGAAGCGGCCCGGATCCTTCCTCATTTAAGCGAAGAACAGACAGAGCGGATAATTCCTGAAATTGCAAGAATAAGGTCTGTTTCGGAAGAAGAAAAAAAATCCGTTCTTGAAGAATTTTCTGCGCTTTTAGAAAAATCAAAGGAAAGCGGCGGAGTAGAAAAGGCAAGGGATCTTCTTGTAAAAACTTACGGAAGCGAAAAGGCAGAAGAGATTTTAAGCAAAGCCGTTACTTTCCCGGAAGGAAATCCGTTTGATTTCTTAAAGGAAGCTTCTGCAGAACGCATACTTCTTCTTTTACGCGGCGAAAGTGATGCAGTAAAAAGTCTTGTGCTTTCACAGCTGGAACCTAAAAAAGCTGCGGCCATTATCAATTCAATGGAAGCAAAAGAAAAATCTTCCGTAATTTTAAGGCTTTCTAAAATGCAGAAGGTTTCTCCTGACGTAATGATTCAGACGGGAAAAAGCCTGCATCAGAAACTTTTAACCCAGAATACGGAAACTTCTGAATCACTGGACGGAAAAAGCATTCTTGCAGAAATCTTACGCCGCATGACGCCGGAAAACGAAGAAGGTATTATAAAAACTTTAAGTGATTCTGATCCGGATCTTGGAAGCGAATTAAGGACAAAGCTTTTTACTCAGGAAGATATTGTAAATGCAGACGACAGGTATCTTCAGAAAGTTCTGTATTCACTTCCGGATGATGATGTGGCACATCTTGTTTCGGGAAAGAGCGAAGACTTTAAAGATAAGATTCTTTCTAATGTTTCTAAAACCCGGCGCCAGATGATACTTTCGGATATTGCTTCCGGAAGGCAGTTTTTTAGAAATGACGTTGAACATATTACTTCTTCGTTTTTTGCAACACTCCGCAGGGCCTGGGAAAGAGGTGAACTTCGTATAGAGGGAAGAGATGACGGTGAGGTTTACGTATGATGAAAGTAAATGACGTTTACAAAGGTTTTGTTTTAAAGAGCATAAAAAAAATTGAAGAATGTTCTTCCGTTGCCTTTCACTTTGTTCATGAAAAATCAGGACTCGAAGTTCTTCATCTTTTAAATGATGACGATGAAAATCTTTTTTCCTTTAACTTCAGGACGCCGCCTTCGGATTCAACCGGAGCCGCTCATGTCACTGAGCATACGGTTTTCTGCGGTTCAAAAAAGTATCCGTTAAAAGATCCATTCATTGTTCTTGCAAAAAAAAGCGTTAACACCTTCTTAAATGCCATGACTTCCTGTGACAGAACCATGTATCCTGCAAGCTCTGTCGTAAAAAAGGACTACTTTAACCTTATGGGTGTTTATGCCGATGCAGTTTTTTTTCCGCTCCTTAAAGAAGAAATGTTTCTTCAGGAAGGAGTGCGGGCAGAACTGGACGAAAAAAACAGGGTAAAAATTTCCGGTGTAGTTTATAACGAAATGAAAGGCGTATATTCTTCTTTTGATTCTGCCTCTTATAAATTTGTAAATTCCTCGCTTCTTCATAACACGATTTATGGAAAAGATTCAGGCGGAAATCCCTGTGAAATTCCTTATCTTGATGTAAAAAAAGTTCGGGCCTTTCATAAAAAATATTACTGTACGAAAAACTGTCTGGTGTTTTTATGCGGTAACATTCCTTCAGAACCGCAGCTTGATTTTCTTTATGAGAACATCGTTAAAAAAGTTGATTCTTACGGAAAGAAAACTGTCTTTACCAAAAGACCCGCTGATTTCTGCATTAAGAAATTTTCCAAAGGATATGCTCCCTGCAGCGAAGATTTTGTTCCGACTGGAAAAGATTCTTCCGTAAACGTAAACTTTCTTCTTCCTTTTAATACAGATAAGGAGCCGGAACGTTTTTTGGAAAAAACAGTAGAAGCCGTTTTTATGGAAGAGCTTCTTTTTGGAAGTGATTCTTCTCCGTGTTCAAAAGCCCTTATAGAAAGCGGACTTGGAAGCGATACTTCTTCCGAAACCGGTGCCTGTGTTCAGAATAAGTTTCCGTATTTTTCTGCGGGACTTTCCGGCGCATCAGAAAAAGATGCACTTAAAATAAAAAAAGTTCTTCTTGATTCCCTTAAGGAAGTCTGTGTCAAAGGAATCGGAGATGATGATTTTAAGCGCGTTCTTCTTGAATTTGAGTTTGCAAACAGGGAAGAAGTACGCTTTTCCGGCCCTTATTCAATGACGTGGCTTTACCGTGCAGTTCGGGGCTGGACTTACGGAGCAGATCCTTCTGATTCTCTTCTGTTTAATGCAACCTTCAATAAAATTAAGGAAAAGATTCTTTCTGATAAAAATT
>JAGABO010000197.1 GCA_017614655.1 Treponema sp.
TGATTTGAAAAGGTGGTCACAGTCCGTAACCTGAACTTCGTTTAAGTTGTCGTGCTTTTCCTTGCGGTAACGTGAAATGAAAGGAATGGTACATCCTTCATTAACCAGGCTGATAACAGCGCTAACCTGCTGA
Organism: Treponema sp.; assembly: GCA_017614655.1. Taxonomy (GTDB): domain Bacteria; phylum Spirochaetota; class Spirochaetia; order Treponematales; family Treponemataceae; genus Treponema_D. Next base: position 134 of record JAGABO010000197.1, read on the forward strand.
ACACGAATGTTAAGTTCGTCAGCAATTTTTTTCATAATCTGCACTTCGTTAACAGCGAGTGCGTCCATTTGTTCCTGTGTAAATTCCATAGGCGGATATTTTACGAAAAAATGCATTTTGTTGCAATTATCATAAAATATGCCTAACGTCCGTTATCTTATCTGACCTTCGCCGTCGATGAGATATTTTGTTGTCGTAAGTGCCTTGATTCCCATTGGTCCGCGTACGTGCAGCTTCTGGGTGCTGATTCCGATTTCTGCACCAAAGCCGAACTCTCCGCCGTCTGTAAAGCGGGTGGAGGCATTTACGTAAACGCAGGAAGCATCAACAGTGTTCTGGAAAAGACGTGCATTTTCGCGGCTTTCCGTGATGATTGATTCGCTGTGCTTAGTGTTGTGAGAGTTTATATAAGAAACGGCATCTTCAACAGAATCGACTGTTTTAATGCAGCATTCATAATCAAGATATTCATTTCCGTAATCAGCATCAGTGGCTTTTACAACTTTTGTTTTATCAGAGGCACAGGCACTTAAAAGTTCAAAGCATTTTTCATCAGCATGGAAAACGACACGGCCTGCAAACTTTTTCTCCAGAAGCGGAATAAATTTCTCTGCAATGTTTTTATGAACAAGAATACATTCAACTGCATTACAGACACCAGGCCTCTGAATCTTTGCGTTTTCTGCAATAAGAACGGCTTTATCTAAATCAGCGGATTCATCAACAAAAAGATGACACACACCGCTTCCTGTTTCTATAACAGGAATACGTGCATTAGAAACAACATTCTGAATAAGCTTTTTTCCGCCGCGTGGAAGTACGACATCAATTTTGCCTACAGCAGTAAGGATCGCATTTACATCATCGTGAGAAGAACCGTCAACTTCTACAAGCTCAATTGCATCAGGCACACCGTCTTCTGCAGAAGCAAGAGCATCTTTAATTATTTTAACAATCGCTTTGTTCGAATTATAAGCCGAAGCTGAACCACGAAGAAGCACGGCATTTCCGCTTTTGTAAGCAAGGGCAAACGCATCAACGGTAACGTTCGGGCGGCTTTCGTAAATAATTGCAACTACTCCAAGAGGCACGCGCCCCTGACGGATTTCGAGGCCGTTCGGAGTTTTCCAGCCTGCAACTTCTTCGCCAATAGGATCTGTCTGTGAAATTACGACTCCAAGGCTTTCTATAATTCCGGTAATGCGGTCGTTATTTAAAGAAAGGCGGTCTACGAGAGATTCACTTGTGCCTTTTGCGCGTGCAGCTTCTACATCAAGTTTGTTTGCAGTGATGATTTCTTCTCGGTGAAGATCCAGAGCTTCGGCAGCTTTTTTAAGTGCAGCATTTTTTTTGGCAGCAGTCTGTAATGAAAGAACTTCACTTGCCTTGCGAAGTGAAACGTAAGAGTTTTCAAGATTCACGGATTTCTCCTTAAAGTGCGGCTTTATGTTCCGCTAGTAGTTTGCTAAAAAGTACATGCCCAGAAGAACGGCAACTCTCGTTTTTTCCAGAGCCCATTTTGCTTCGCGGGGAAGTGACTGCATGTACCACCAGAAGATTCCGAATTCAGGATCAATGCGGAGTGCGTAATCAGAAAAATCTTTTGCTTTAGCCTGTGAACCAAACATAAGATAAACAACGCTGTCCACGATTTCGAAGAACTGCGGATAATATTCAATATAGTTGCCGTGTGCAGCTGCAGCACAGAATTCTTCCAGCTGATAAAGCACCTGAGCTTTTAATCCTTCATCTGATTTTTCGACCCAGGTTTTCTGAATCAAAAGAAGAAGGTTGTTGTGAAAACTTTTTATAAGCTTTTCTTCGCTCTCTGATTTTGGTTCTGCTATTGATTCAAAAGCTGAACCCGCTCCAAACAAATCTGCAAGAAGAACAGAAGATTTTACAACGTCATCCTGCTTATCAGATGAGAGCAGTGTATCCAATGCCTTAAGAGTTTTTTTATCTACAAATTCTGTAATGGTTTCGCCTTTCATATTGTTGATATTCTAATTTTTTATGCAGGTTTATTCAAGTTGTAGAACAAGTATGCGCAAGGTCTTATAATAAAGATATGATTAAACAGACCGGTCACGCAGATTTGCCTCTTCACACAGGAACAGTTCCCCGATGGCTTGCCGACAGAATGATGGCGCTTGGAACGGAAATCGTAGAAGCACTTATCCTTGAATACGGAAAGCGTGAAGTTCTTGTGCGTTTGAGTGATCCGCTGTGGTTTCAGTCTTTGGGAGCAGTGCTGGGTATGGACTGGCATTCTTCGGGAATTACGACAAGTGTGATGTATGCGTTAAAGCGCGGACTTAATGAAAGGGCAAAGGAGCTCGGCATTTATGTATGCGGTGGCCGCGGTAAGTATTCAAGAAAAACTCCTGATGAACTTCTGCTTGTTGGAGATAAAACCGGAGTGAATGCTGAACTTCTTGCAAAGGAAAGCCGCCTGTGTGCAAAGGTCGACAATACTGCAGTTCAGGACGGCTTCCAGCTTTACCAGCATAACTTTATTGTAACTGATGAAGGGGACTGGGCAGTTGTTCAGCAGGGAATGAATACGGACAAAAAAACAGCAAGGCGCTATCACTGGTGTTCTGCAAACCTGCGTTCTTTTGTGGAAGAGCCGCATACGGGCATTACCGGAGAAAACAAGGGCTTAATCCTTAACTTAACTGATGCTGATGCAAAACCTGCGCGTGACGGTATTCTTTCTCTTGTTGATGATGATTACGACCGTACGTTCGGAGAAATCAAAAAAATATTTGCACGTAATGCTGATGAAGAACCTAAGCCGGCTGTTTCTAACGGTCAGCTTTCGCTTTTTGATGAACCTGCTGAACAAATACTAACGAACGGTCGGTCAAGAGACATCATTTTGCCTGCACATCATGAGGTTCGCAAGGAAGATGTTGACTTAAAGCGTCTTGGCGGGGTTCTTGCCACTGCATACGAAAGCCAGCCTAAAGATTTTGAAAGCCTGCTTTTAACTCCGGGATTAGGACCTCGTACCCTTCAGTCGCTAACACTCGTTAGTGAAGTAATACACGGAACTCCAAGTCGTTTCCGCGATCCTGCAAGATTCAGTTTTGCACATGGAGGCAAAGACGGACATCCTTTCCCGGTTCCAACCCGCATCTATGATGAAAGTATCCGTGTTCTGGGACGTGCCATAGAAAAAGCTAAGCTTGGTTATAACGAACGGAGTGACTGCCTTAAGCGGCTTCATAAGACGGCTCTTCAGATAGAAAGAAACTGTTCACCGGAAGCAGATTTTGATGCAGCACTTGCAAACGAAAGGCTTCATTCTGATGAATGGGGCGGCCGTACGTGTTTCTCGTGAGGGCATAAAAAAAGGAGTCGCTGTTTGCAACTCCTTAGCTTTGGGCGGTGAGAGGATCGAACTCCCGACATTCTGGGTGTAAACCAGACGCTCGTACCAGCTGAGCTAACCGCCCGAAAGTAAAGATAATATATCAGTTTGATTAAATCTTGTCTAGTAGGAGGATAAGAATATGAAGAAATTTTTTACAGTTTTGATTCTGGCAGTAATTTTTACCGCAGGCTGTACAACAACGAAATCTGTGCAGCAGTATGACGAAAACGGACTTCCTCTCTGGTGCGGTAAAACTTTTATGACTAACGACGGACTCTGGGCGGGCGTTTCCAAAGAAAGCGGTTTTTATGCTTCGGGCCAGTCAGCGGCAGCTAACAAAAAACTTGCCGCAAAAGAAGCGTCCCTTGATGCAAAAACAAAACTCTGTGACTTTGTTTTAGAAAAACTTTCTGTAGAAAAAAGCGCAGGTGCCGTTTATCTTACAGGTGCGCGTCAGGTTGATTTTTTTGAATCCGAAGACACGACTTACGTGCTGTATTTTATTTCGGAACAGAATGCAAGAAAGAGCCTGAGGAAGTAAGGTTTCCGTTTTGTTTGACTTATGAACAAAGCGGTGCTATCATTTCATCAGTAAAAAAGTAAAAGAAGGAAGGAGGAAAACAAACCTCATGAAAAAACTGTCTCACTGTCTCACTGTCTCACTTGTCATGATAATGTCTTTAGTGTTTCTTACAGGCTGTAATGAACTTGAGGTGAAAACCAGACAGATTTCATCAGCAGAGAATCTTGACGAAAAGCTTTTAGTTTATGCAGAGACAGGAAACTATACTGTAACGGAAGAAGAACTTCAGAAAGATGCGCTTACGGCGCTTGTATCATTAAATAAACATAA
>JAGABO010000198.1 GCA_017614655.1 Treponema sp.
ACGAAATCGGTGAATCAGACGAACTTATCAACAAAAAGGTTCGCAAGGCTCTGGCAGGCGGACTTGAAGTTGACCTCTGCATTGGTGAACTTTTAAGCGAACGTGAAGCAGGCGAGGCAGAACAGGTTTGCGCATTCCAGCTTTCTGCAGGACTTGCCGGCGTTACGGAAGAACAGATGAAGAACGTAACAATCGCTTACGAACCGGTATGGGCTATCGGAACAGGTAAAACTGCAACTCCGGAAGATGCTCAGGCTATCCACAAGTTTATCCGCGGATACATTGCAAAGCTTTACAACCAGAAGGTTGCTGATGAAGTTATCATTCAATACGGCGGTTCAATGAAGGCAAGCAACGCACCGGAACTTCTTGCCCAGCCGGACATCGACGGCGGACTCATCGGCGGTGCTTCGCTTAAGGCAGAAACTTTCGTACCGATCTGCGTACTTTAATAAGGCTTAAAGTCGAGTTTGAATCTAATTAAAAAAACAGCTCCCGGTCGGAGTAACGGCTGGAAGCTGTTTTTTTTTACTTAACTGCTAAAAATCGAAATTAAGGCTCAGCTAAAATCCGAATAAACCTTTCTTCGGCTTGATTCTGTATTCAATTATAATCGGGCGGCCCGCATTGTTATTTCTACGCTGAAGTTCAAAATTCTGACCGAGAGCTTCAATCAGTTTTACGAGGGATGAAAATCCGTAAGTTCTGGTGTCAAAGCCCGGATCCTGCCTTTTAAGAATTGAACCTGCCGAGCCGATGTTAACCCAGCCTTCTTCATCCGCATACTTATCTGTTTCTGCAATTTTCTTAAGACGCTGAATAAGGGTCTTCCTGTCTGCAGAAGAAAGCTGCGGAACTTCGGGGGCTGATTCTTTTGTATCTTTTTCTTTAACTGAACTTTCGACCTGCTCCGGTTCAATATTTTCGACAAAGATAAATTCATCACAGGCTTTTATAAGCGATTCCGGAGTTTTCTTTTCGCCTACACCGATTACAAAAATTTCATCATCATGAATACGGGTAACAAGCTTTGTAAAATCACTGTCACTGGAAACAATTACAAACGTGTCGTACTTGCGGCTGTAAAGAAGATCCATTGCATCTATTACAAGCGTTATGTCCGATGAATTCTTTCCCTTTGAATTTTCAAACTGCTGGATTGGAGTGATCGCATTATTCTTTATAACTGTTTCCCATGCAGGAGAGCACTTTTTCCAGTTTGCATAAGCACGTTTTGTAACTATGTGACCGTAAAGCGAAACTTCCTGAATTATTTCGGAAATCTTGTTGTGAGTCATATTTTCTGCATCTATAAGAACTGCAATTTTTCCCTGTTCCTGAACTTCTGTCATATAAAAATCCTTTTTACAAAATACTACAATGATTTTGAGTTTTGTAGAAGTAAAAAAGAGTAAATCTCATCAAATATATTACAATATGTTATGACATTTTTTTAATTCATGTCATATTGACAAAATGAATTTTGTGCGTTAACGTTAAATATAGAAAGTTTTAGGTATAGCCTACAGCTTTCGAGGAGAAAAGATGAAAATTTTGAAAACAATTGCAGTTCTTGCTGCACTCTCAATGGCTTCTTCTGCATTTGCAGAAGTTAAAGTTAAAGCTTTTAACAAGCTTTCGTCGGATATCGTTGAACTTGAACATTCAGGAGATGAAACAACAAACACATTCCCTGGTTTCAAGAACAAAATTAAGGCAGAAATCCTTACTGACCACTTAGATGCAATGGTTGAAGGCGTATTCAAAATCACAGATTTTACAAATGAAAATGATTACGTCGTTGCATGGGATGGAGCAGTCAGTGACTGGTACGTAGAAGCACGTGTACTTGATGATTTACTTACCCTCGGATATCACGACAACATCAATCCGGAAGGAACATATCTTCCTGTATACGACGACAATGTAGGAACAGGTAACATCGGTTCTGACGGATTCACTCTCGTTCTTCGTCCGGTTGAAGGACTCCGCCTCGGATTCTCAGTTCCGTTCACAGATGATACATCTCTTGTCACATACGATGTAGAGACAGGAACAGTTGGTGTAAACGAAGACTTCGGTGGAAACATCCTCGTAATGGATGGAGAAACAAAGGAAGGTTGCCCGGATATATGGAAGTATCCAAATCTCCGTCTCGGAGCAATCTACAACATGGGTATTGCAGAATTCGGTGTTGCAGCTCATGACTTCCTTGACAGCAAACAGCGCTCTATCGGTTTCTATGTATACTCGGCAGGTCTCTTCGGACAGGTTAAGGGCATAGACTTCCGTGCAGGTTTCGCACACTCATGGGGAAAAGTTGCTCTCGGAGACAAACCGTTCTACAAGGGAAAAGACATTACCGGAGAAAACTTCTGGAATGTTTCATTTGAAATCTCAGAAATCATTCCATTCAGCCTTGCAGTTGAAGCAGCAGGAAACACAAACTCTGACGATTCTGCTTATGACTTCTACACAGGACTCAAGCTCGGATTTGGAATCAACGAACAGCTTTCTCTTGATGTAATCGCTGGAGCAGAACTTGACCTTAGCGATGAAAATGCTAAAAAGGCAATGCTTCACGGAAAAGCAGCTCTTGACTATAATGTAACAAAGCTCGACACAGTAGAAGTTGCTGTTGACTATAATAAGTGTGACGAAAAATGGAACATGAAGTTCCCTGTTTCTTGGAAGCACAAGTTCTAATAAAAGCTTAACTTGAGCTTAAACATGGCTGGCTGATAAATTATCGGTCAGCCTTTTTTTTATTTCCCGTATGTCTTTTCTATTTCTATAATCTGGTCACGGATTACGGCTGCCTGTTCGTAATCAAGGCGCCCGGCACAGTCTTCCATTTCTTTTTTAAGCGCACTTACAAGTTTCTTGCGCTGCTTTGCGTCAAACAGGTTTGCAGTCTTCTTTAGGATTTCAAGCTGAACGCGGGCAGTTTCTTCGGCATCTTCTTTTTCGTGCTCAAGAATATCTTCCACAGCCTTTTTAATTGTCTTCGGAGTAATGCCGTGCTCCCTGTTGTACGCTTCCTGAATTGAACGGCGCCTTTTTGTTTCGTCAATTGCTTCCTTCATTGCATCGCTCATGCGGTCTGCATACATGACGACACGTCCGTCTGCATTACGGGCAGCACGTCCGATTATCTGAATAAGGCTTGTCGTACTGCGCAGGAAACCGATTTTATCAGCATCAAGAAGTGCAATAAAGCTTACTTCGGGAAGGTCAATTCCTTCGCGCAGAAGGTTGATTCCGATAAGCACGTCAATTTCGCCGGAACGAAGGCTCTTTAAAATTTCCACGCGCTCAAAAGTGTCTATCTCGGCATGAATATACTTTACCTTCATTCCAAGTTCCGTAAGATAGTCCGTTAAATCTTCAGCCATCTTTTTTGTAAGCGTAAGGACAAGGCTGCGTTCCTTCTTTTCTATGCGTGCCGTTATTTCCCTGTAGATATCCTGCATCTGGCCTTCGCTCGGCCTTACTTCTACAATCGGATCCAGAAGTCCAGTAGGGCGGATTATCTGTTCAACGACCTGCGTACTCTGCTTTATTTCTTCCTTACGAGGAG
>JAGABO010000199.1 GCA_017614655.1 Treponema sp.
GAAAAAAATAAAAAGAAGCCTGTCGATGATAAAAAGAAGGCTCAGGAAGAGGAAGAAAAGAAAAAGCGGATGGAAGAAAACCGCCATGTTGCAGGAAAAAAAGATGAACTTGTTGCAGCCGGACTTAAACTGCTTGAGCAGCTGTTCCCTAAGGCAGGCTTTTCCTGTCTCGAAGCTCATCCCGATATGTATCCGTATTTCCAGCCGCTTTATGATTTTGAAGACGGCTTTAACATGCTTCATCCCGACAACCCGCTTCAGGTTACGATTGTCCTTATCAGAATTATCGAAGACTTCCTTCAGGGATGCCGCAACGTAGATTTTAATATCCGTGCCGATGAAAAACTTTCTGCCCTTCAGGATGATTTTAACCTTGCAATGAGTGAATGGGCTTCTTATCACGAAGACCTTTTCGATAAAAAATATGGTGATTATTTCAGAAGCTATGTTAATTCACTTTATTCTCAGAAGGATTACGCAAAAACTCAGTACGGAAAAGAAAACCTTAACAACTTTCTGTGGCGTGCAAAGTTTTACTTCCTTCCGCATTACAAGTTCAATGCTCCTATTTTAACAAAGCCTTCTAATGACAGCCGCTACAAGCCGCTTTCTTCCCGCACGGATTATCTTCGCACAGTCTTTACGACGCTTGCAAAACGTATTGATGATAATTCGGGAAGTAAGGGAACTGTTCTTGGTATACTTAATCCGTGGGACCGCTATGTATTTGACCTTCCGAATGTTGTTTCAAAGAGAATAGATGTACTTCTCGGTGCAAAGAAAGTTGAAGATACCAATGCAACAAATGCAAACCTTATTAAATATACGCTGTGCATGATTTCTGTTCTTGACTGGTGGATTAACAACCCTCAGAGCCCGGCTTATACTTCCGATGTCGAGCATCAGTACCGCATAAGCCAGAAAGACGGTGCTCCGGAATTCAGCGTGCCTCTTAGAAGTGACCAGAATTCCCTGTTCATGGAAAACCTTAAGAGAGCTATTGCTGCAAAGAAGAAGTAAGAATTGACTTATTCGCCGTCGCTCTTGCTTTCGTCCTTAACAATAGGTGCGGCCTTGATTGTGTATAAGATGGTGATGACTCCGGCTGCAAGCAGAACTGCACCTATTACGATGATGATTGTATTTGCAACTTTTTCTCCGTTGAGCGCAAAAAGAATGACGGATGCAGTTACGGATTCAAGGAACGAAAAGAAAAGCCTTTTGCTGATTTCGCGTTCTGCCTTGATGCGGATAAGTATGTAGAGGGAAGAGATTGCCTTGAGTGCAAAGTAAACTGCAAGAACGATACATACGGCTTTAACGAAAGCTCCTGCTGCCTGTACCGGAAGGATGACTGCAATAAGTCCGATTACAAAGCTTATGATGCTGCGCGTTATAATCAGCGTGCGGAAAACACTGTCCGTAGAATAAACTCTTGTTTTGATTATATCGTTCAATGCCGTCAGGATTACCCAGACACCGGTAACTACGACAATTACCATCAGGCTTGTCTGAGGGTTTAAGATAAGGATTAAGCCTAAGACTGAAACAAGTGCGCTTATAATTAAATTTGTAGTTTTCATAAAAGCCTCCGTGCAAAAAAAAATGACCTCTCTAAAAGCGGCTTTAGAGAGGCCCGTTCGGTTTATTTAGTTTTCTTTTTCATGGCATTTACTTTATCAAGGCGGGCAAGGGCCTTGTTGTTTGCTTCTTCGTGTTCAGCCTTGAGCTTGTCAATTACCGTGTTGATGTTGTTTACCATGTACAGCGGCTGGAGTGTTGCATCAAGACAGTCACGCCAGAATGAACTTTCCGGATCAACAATGTTGCGTGTAAGGGTAGCCATTGCAATCGGGATGTGGACATACTTGTCATGAACAAGACCGATGACAATCTTTGTTTTTCCTGCCATAGCTGCATGAACTGCATTGTTTCCAAGACGTTCGCAGTAGATTGAATCGTTTGCTGTTGTAACCGAAGCGCGGACTTCATAACCCGGATCAATGTACTTAAGGTTGATTTCGACTTTCTTCTTCTTAAAGTACGAGTTTATGCTGTCGCGGAGGAAGGTTCCGATATCTGCAAGCTTTTTGTTTCCCGAAGCATCAGTCTGATTTGTAGACTGGAGGAGTTCCTGTCCTGCACCTTCTGCTACGATGATTACGGCATGACCTCTTCTCTTAAGGCGGTCTTCGAGGTGATGAAGAAGTCCGTTCGGGCCGTCGAGTTCAAAAGGAACTTCCGGAATAAGACAGAAGTTTGTTTCGTGAGAAGCGAGGGCTGTTGCAGCTGCAATAAAGCCGGATTCACGTCCCATAAGCTTAACAAGACCGATTCCTCCGATCTGTGCCTTTGCTTCCATGTGGATTGAATTAACGGCCTGTGTTGCTTTCTGAACTGCAGTTTCAAAACCGAATGAGCGGTCAAGGAACTGAAGGTCGTTGTCAACAGTTTTTGGAATTCCTACAACTGCGATTTTAAGGCCGCGCTTTTCTATTTCGTTTGCAATATCAAGGGCGCCGCGCTGAGTTCCGTCACCGCCGATGATAAACATCATGTTAATTCCGAGACGTTCGATTGAGTCAACAATGTCGCCTGTTCTGTCTCCGCCTCCGCGTGAAGTGCCGAGGAAGGTTCCTCCGAGCTTGTGGATGTTGTCTACGTTATCCGGGTTAAGGTCGATTGTGTCATAATTGTTTTCTGCAAAGAAACCCTGATATCCGTACTGAATTCCTTTAATGCGGCGGACACCGTAGCGGTTCCACAGACAGCGCACTACGGCACGTATAACGTCGTTAAGACCCGGGCAGAGACCGCCGCAGGTACAGATTCCGGCTGTTACATGTGTAGGGTTAAAGTAGATGAATTCACGCGGACCGGCTTTTTCCAGATATGTAGACTTAGGATCTGTTTCGAGCTCATCTTTATTGAAAACATTTACGCGGTTGCGGACAAAAGATGTATCCTTTACATAAGCCGCACGGAAAGCACCGTGTTCAAGTGAAAGTTCGATAGGAGATTTAACCTTGCATTCTCCAAGGCTTTCTACGGAAAAGTCGTATTTAATCGTTGCCATAAAAAACTCCAGCAAATTATTTGGTAGACGCAAAAGTGCGTTAAAATACATTGTAAGAATATACATTTCTATGGAAAATTGCAAGTTTTTCGGGGTTTCCGGGACGTATTATGCGGCGGGCAGCCGGTTTTTCATGGAAAAATGCGGCTTCTTGTGTTAAAGTTGATGGAGAGTTGATCAGCATGGAGGAGCACGCTTTATGAAAATAAAAAATGTTATTCTAATTCTGTCTGCTGTTTTTACGGCGGCCTTCCTGTCTGTGTCCTGCCAGAACTTTCTGGAAAACAGCGATTTTATTTCGAAGCTTGATTCTGACATCAAATATGCAAAAGCGAAGGAATGTACCCTGATTGTTTCTTCCGATAAAACCTGCGGCTCTTTTCTTACTTCCGGCGAAATAACGTGCAGAACCGGATATACGGTTGAAGTTCAGTTTACGGTTGATTCAGAAAACTATATTTTTAAAACGCTTGAAGCTGTCAGTACAACGGATAACTCCGTAAGCCGAAGCAGCTGTGTTGATTTTATACCGGGAGAAAAAAACAGCGAAACAGGCGTTTACAAATATACAGTTAAACTTTTAAAAGTTTCTGATGATATTTTTATCCGGCCGGTGTGTACGCTGATTCCGAAAATTACAGAAGTTTATCCGCCTTATGCGCCGCAGGGTTATGATCAGGACAGCATGGTAAAAATTACTTTTAATAAAAGCATGTCACCTGAATCCTTCGGAAACTTTTCGTGTGTACACTTTTCTGATGCAGCGAGGCATGATGTTTCGTCTTATTATGATTACAGTGAGTTTAAGTTTTCTGATGACGGAACGGTTCTTTATATGCCGGTTGTAAAAAATAAACCGCTTGTTGATGAAAGTCTTTCTGAATATGCTGATGTGTTTCTTTCGCTTGATTTTTCTGATGTCTGTGACGGTGAAGGATATAAGATGAATGAAAGAAAATCTTACTCTTACCGCTTAAATAAAAATACCGACAAAACAGCGCCGGTAATTACTTTTGCAGAAGTTACAACTACTGCCGATGAATCTGCGTGGTACTTCCGAAGCTTAACGGATAAACCTTTTTCTGAATGGTCTGATGATACAGTTTATGAAGAGAACGGGACAGCCATAAAATATTATTACGGAGATTACAGCCGCAATCATGTCGGTGAAAGCGTTCATATAAAAATTCAGGGCAATGACAATACGGATTCTGTTTTTGGAGTAAAGGTTCGAGAAGTCCTTAAAGAAGATTCTTCAGGATATGCTTCGGCTGAAAATGAAACGGTAACTTTTTACGATGCATGTAAGGTTCTGGAAAACGGCGGCACTGCTTTATCTGCAGACGGAAAAGTTTTGTCTGCACCAGGCCGCGTTTCTTTTTATGGTGATGATGACGCACTTTTCCGCGCTAACCTTTGTCTGCGCACTGCAGACCGCGTTTATCTGC
>JAGABO010000200.1 GCA_017614655.1 Treponema sp.
GAACTTAAGATGCGCACCTGGGAAAGAGGAAACGGCGAAACCTTAGCCTGTGGTACCGGAGCCTGTGCAGCAGCTGTTGCAGCAGTTTTAAACGGTTACTGCCCGCTCGGAAAAGACATCACGGTTCGTGTAAGAGGCGGAACGCTGCACGTTAACTTTACCGGCGAAACTGTTCTTCTTACGGGTGACACAACGCTCTGCTACGAAGGCGAAGTTGAAGTTTAATCTGTAAACCTGTGGAAAAAGAACCCTGATTTCTGATACAATTTTTCTATGAAACAGAAACTCTTTTTAATTGCCCTGTTTGCAGGTATTATGGCTCTGCCGGTTTTTTCCGCTGATTACTCACTTACGTTTGACACAAAGCGTGAACCTAAGCCCGGAGAATATGTCGTTTATGTAAAATCAGAAAACTGGGGCGCCGTTACAGAAAAGCTGGTTATATATTCAAATTCTTCTGTTCAAAAAAGCGAAATCAACGTTAAAGACTTTAAGGTTAAAAACGTTCAGGTTCTCAGGGATGTATCTGATGCAAAATTCGGAAACGCAAAAGAAACTCTTCCCGTTAAAAATGCTTACCTGTGCACACCCTACGGAGAGCCTGTTGCAGATTCTGTAGATAAAGGAATTTTTGTTGCAGTTGAATTTAACCTTACCCCAAATGATGAATCAACCCTGTTCCTTTCTAGTTCACTTCTTCTTAACGTAAAGGACTGCTTCTTATACAGCGTAGAAAACAGCCGGCTTAAAATCAAATCAACACGCGCTACTGGTTTTGTTTTCCCGGAAGCCCAGAAATTCAAAACACGAAGTTTTACAGAAGGTGATGTAACACTTAAGTATTCATATTTTGAACCGGAAAAAAAATCAATGGACACTCCGCTTATAATCTGGTTCCACGGAATTGCAGAAGGCGGCTCAAATATTTATATGCCGCTCTACGGAACAAAAGCAGCGGCCCTTTCGGAAGAAAAAATTCAGAGTTACTTTAAAGACGGAGCCTACGTTATTTATCCGCAGTGCCCTACCGGCTGGCTCGAAACTACAACAAAAGACATGTTCGGCCTTAGAATGTGGGAGCCTGTTGATGTCGAAGGTGCACTCAACAAAGCGGCAAATCCACTTTTAAAAGTGATGGACTTCTTTTCTTCCGAAGAAGATAAAAAGACCAGAATTAAAGTAGAAGGCATCGAAGCAAAAGTTTCCTATTATTCAGAAGCCTGCAAAAAACTTCTGGACAAATTTATTGCCGAACATCCTGATGTTGACACAAACCACATTTATGCCGGAGGCTGCTCTGCTGGAGGTTACATGACGATCAACATGCTGCTTCAGTATCCTTCTTTCTTTGCAGCCGGCTTTACAAGCTGTGAAGCTTTCCTTGATTCAAAAATTACTGATGATGATATTCAGACACTTTCGAAAATTCCGCTCTGGTTTGTTCAGGCTAAGAATGACCAGACAATGAAAATGGATACACACAGCTTTGCAACTTTTACACGCCTCAAGAAAGCAGAAGCACCTGATGTTCATTATACGCTTTTTGATGACGTACGCGACTCCCGATTTGAATACGACGGACATGCTTCCTGGATTTACATTTCCAATGATGAATGTGCCGATGAAGGTTTAAATCTTTTTAAGTGGCTTTCTTCAAAAAGAAAAAACAACGGTAGAGCTTTATGAAATTCGTTTTACAGTTTGCAATAATCATAACTGTTTCGTTTGCAGGAGAAATATTAAACCATGTAATTCCCCTGCCGGTTCCTGCTTCTATTTATGGACTTGTGCTCATGTTCTGCTGCTTAAAGTTTAAGATTTTTCCGCTGGACTCTGTAAAAGATGCAAGCGGTTTCTTTAACGGAATAATGCCGGTCCTGTTCGTTCCCTCAAGCGTAGGTTTTATAAATGCACTTCCGCTTATGAAAAAATACGGCATTCAGTTTTTTTTAATTGCAGTCATCACGACAATAGTTGTAATGGTTGTAACAGGCCGCACTTCACAGTTCATCATAAGGCATTCAAAAAATAAATCGCCGGAAACAGAGGAGATATCAGAATGAAAGAGTTCTGCAGCAATTCAATTTTCTTCGGTGTATTTATTACTCTTGCAACTTACGCAGCCGGAATGTGGATTCATAAGAAAACAAAATTCTTTCTCTTTAGCCCGCTCCTTGTTTCCATAACCCTGTGCATCTTAATTCTTCTTGTGCTCAAGATTCCTTATGAAAACTACCTGCGCGGTGCAAACCTGGTTCACTATCTTCTTACGCCGGCAACCGTCTGTCTTGCTGTCCCGCTTTATGTTCAGTTCGAAAAACTTAAGAACAACTGGAAAGCAATTCTCGGCGGAATACTTGCAGGCGTACTCACAAACCTTGTAATGATTTTTGCGCTCTGTCTTCTTTTTAAAATCGGCCATACAGAATATGTCTCTCTGCTTCCAAAATCAATTACAACTGCAATTGCCGTAGCCCTTACTGATGAATTCGGCGGCATCGTTTCCATTACAATCATGATGGTTATCATTACGGGAAATCTCGGCAATCTCTTTGCTGAACAGATCTGCCGTCTCTTTAGAATTACCGACAAAGTTGCAGCCGGGGTTGCAATCGGAACTTCTTCCCATGCACTGGGTACTGCAAGGGCAATCCAGATGGGCGAAGTAGAAGGAGCCATGAGCGGCCTTTCCATAGCCGTTGCCGGGCTTATTACCGTCGTCTGTGCACCGTTTTTTACACATCTTATTTAGATAAAAAGCAGTTATAATCCGTTTTTGTTTGAATTTGTTTGTTCAGTGTAATGACAAACCCTGTGTTTTTCCGTATAATACGGCATGTTTTTGAAGAATAAATCATCAAAGTACGGACTTATGCTGCTTTCTTCAATCAGTATAACTATCTGTGTGCTTTATATTTACTGCAGGAATTACATATTCACTCAGGCACAAAATCAAAATAAGCCTGGCCTTGATGCCTATATCATCCTGGCCCTTCTTTTCATAAGTCTTGCCGTTCTTCTTACAACAGTATTCTTTGGAGTTTCCGAAGAAAAGCGAAGGGATTTTTCCCTTAAGGATACTCAGAAAGAAATCCTTTTCCGTGCTGAACATGACTTTCTTACCAAACTTCCAAACCGTCACAGCGCACGGGTTCTTCTTTCAAAGCTCATTTCTGCAAAAAAAGAATTTGCCGTTCTTCTTCTTGATATCGACGGATTCAAAAATTTTAACGACTTTTATACGCATGCCTGCGGGGATGCAATTCTCCGTACAATTTCCAACAGACTCAGCAACCTTATGATTGAACCGGAAATCTTTGCTTCACGTTTTGGCGGAGATGAATTCCTCATAATCTGGAAGGCAGGAAACCTTTCCGAAGACAGTGCGTTTATCGGAAGGATTAAATCAGTTTTTGAAACTCCCGTTCTTTTTGAAAAGAAAAGCTTTACGGTAAATTCCAGCATCGGAATTACAAATTCAACTCCGGAAATCACTTCTGCAGATGATATAATTTCCAATGCAGACATCGCACTGTTCGAAGCAAAAAAACAGGGAAACAGCACCTGCCTCTTCTATAACGAAGACATGAAAAAAACAAAGCAGGACAGTAACGACATTAAACGCCTTCTCGAAGATGCCTGCGAAAATGACGGCTTTGATGTTCTATACCAGCCGCAGATAAATGTTCAGAGCGGCGAGATTTATGGTTACGAAGCACTTGTCCGCCTTAAGAACACGGATCTTTCTCCGTCAGTGTTTATTCCTATTGCAGAAGAATGCGGCCTTATAAGTAAGATAGACAGAACAGTTACAAGAAAAGTTATAGAGCAGCTTGCAATCTGGCGCGAACATGGAGTTGCACTTAAGCGTGTCAGCATCAACTATTCGTATGCTCAGATCAGTGATGAAGATTATCCGTCTTACATAAGGGAACTTCTTGAACAGTACAGGGTTGACTCTTCACTCATCGGCATAGAAATTACGGAAAGTCTTTTCATTAAAAACAAAAGTCAGGCAAAAGAAGTTTTTGATGAGTTTGCCTCTATCGGTGTAACGCTTTCTCTTGATGATTTTGGAACCGGCTATTCTTCTTTAAGTTACCTTACTTATCTTCCAGTAGAAACTGTTAAGATAGACAAATCACTTATTGATAATTATCTTTCCGGTAAGAACGACTCCTTTATTAAAAATATCGCACATCTGATTCATTCACTGGACATGAAGCTTACTGTGGAAGGAGTTGAATATCACTGGCAGTTCGAAAAACTCAAGGGCTTTAACTGTGATTACATCCAGGGTTACTTCTTTAGCAAACCGATTACAGCTGATGAAGTTGAAACCTGGAGTGTAACTTCTACAAAGTAAATTATTTTCTTACGATTACAAGATTGCGCTCATGGTCTTCGAGAAACGGAACTGTGAGCGGAATTTTTTCATGACTTCCAATCATCATTTTAACGCCTTCCATTTCTTCGGCAATTTTTTCTGAGCGTGCCTTGTATGCAGCAAGAAAGCCCTGCGGCTTTAACATTCTAAAAAGAAGCTTTACGATTTTTTTGTCAAACGGATGAAAAGCACGGAACACTTCTACATCAAAGCTTTCGGGAGGAACGCTGTCTGCCTGACTGCAGAGCACCTTTACGTTCTTAAGCTTCATCTTTGAAACGGCAGACTCAAGAAAGCCGCAGCGCTTTTCCATTCGTTCAACAAGAGTAAAGTTCCATTCAGGAAGTGCAACTGCAAGCGGAAGTCCCGGACAGCCGCCGCCGCTTCCGATATCACTGGCATTTACTTCCGGAAGTTCTGCAGTAAGCTTCTTAAGATGCGGAACTGCAACGAGAGAATCCAGAACGTGATTTACAAAAAGCTCGTCTGCATTTTCTGCCTTCATGAGGTTATAGGTTTTGTTGAATTCAAGAACGGCCTCTGTATAAATATTAAGCTGCTCAAGCTGAAGTTCATTCAGTTCAAGCGGGATTTTTTTAAGGCCTTCGCAAAGTTTTACATTCATCAGTTTTCACCAAGATCAATTAAAAATTCCAGCTGCCAGTTAGGCTCGTTTACACGCATTGTAACAAGATTTCCTGTCCTGAGTGCAGAAAGATTTTTTTTGTTGCTGAGCTGATACACAAACGAATACTCATTAAGATAATCCTGAGTTACATTAACGGCTGCCGTGTAATTAGAAAGCCCCGAAGAACCGGGCTGTAGCTTAAAAAGAATGTGGAATGTTTCTGTCCTGAGTTTACCGTCACTTAAATAACGCCTGTCTCCTGTAACAAGAAAAGTTCCGTCTGCCTGAACGGAAGAAATATAAACCTTACTGCAGGTTCTTAAAATATCATAACCGTTTACATTAAAGCGCAGAAGCTTTGGTTTTGGAACTACAGTTTCTGCAGAACTTACTTCTTTTTTTTCTGAAGGCTTTATTAAATCCGCTGCAGGTGTTTCCGAAGAATTCTGTTTTTTGTATTCTTCTGCAAGAACTGCATTCTGATTTTTTATGTTCTTTGCTTCTTCAAGAATCTGTTCAAGAAGTTTCTGTGCACTGTCACTGCTCTGATTTGTATTTATGTTTCCCCACGAATTAAAAAGACCAAGTCCGCTTAGCGCGCTTAAGTCCTGTGCCGTAAGTATGGAAGAAGAAACTGACTTTGCAGATTCATTTGATTTTTCTTCCTTTGATTTAGAGTCATCTTTTTTTTCGTCATTCTTTTTTGAATTCTGATTCATTACACCGCCGGCATACGCAGGATTTACAGGACTCTTCGGAACATAAAATCCGCCGCCTACACTAGGTGCATTAATTACAGGCATCTGTGGACTTGAAAGTTCAACAGAAGAAAAAATCTTATCATCAGAGGAGTCTCCCTGCTGAGCAAAAACAGGTGTAACAATAATCAAAGTAAAAATCAGCAGAATAAAAAACTTACAGAGACGCAAGACTCTCCTCCACATATTCAAGCCGGGTTGTAAGCTCATTGATTGTCTTTGTAAGACGGTCCCTTTCTTTTTCGAGCTTTTCTTTCGGATCCATTTCCTTTGCTTTTTTCTTCATCATGGCAATTACAGAATCCGGGCTCTTTCCGCTTTTAATTGCTTCGACAGCTTTTGCCTTGTCATCTTTCTTTCTCTGAGAGGCAACAATCTTCATGTTGTCAAAACCGAGGGCTGCTTCTTCGTCCGTAAGCGAACTTACTTTTGTAATGCTGTCGGCACTTGTTCTCGGAAGCTGGAGTACACGGTCTATGTAATCTTCATAGCGGATGTTTGCAAGATCGCAGAGCGCATGAGCTTTAATGAGGCTCTTACCGAGTTCTATCATTATCTTGCCGTTTGGTTCGATATATTTTGTGCGGATTTCTTTTGTAAGTTCATCGAGTTCCGGTGAAGAAGAGAGGTCCAGTTTGTAATAGCCCTTTTCTTCTGCAACATCAAGGAGTGCGTGGAACTTTGCCCAGAAATGATTTGTGTGGCTCCTTGAAGAATGAAGCGGTTCCCTTCCGCCGTTTTTTGCAATGTCCTCTTCGTTTATAAGATGATGAGTATATTCATGAACGGAAGTATAAATGAGCTGATTGTCCGTCTTAAAGTTTTTATTATGAAGGAGAATCTCACGAGTGTCCGGTTTGTAAAGTCCGTTCACACGCTTGCTTTCCTTTCCCGTCATGATGACAGAAAATTCCAGCTGTGTATCCTGAATATCAAGAAGCATATTCTTAATTTCTTCATTGGTCATTTATTGATTCTCCCTTTTTGGTTTTAAGACGGCTCTAAACTTAACGCCTGTTTTCCTTTACAAACTGTTCGATTCTGTCGAGGGCAGTTTTTATTTTGTCGATAGCCGTTGCATAACAGCAGCGGATGTGACCCTCACCGCCAAGACCAAATACACTTCCCGGAACAACTGCAACATTGTGCTGCTGGAAAAGTTTTGTTGCAAAATCTTCACTCGTCATTCCGGTAGAAGTAATATCCGGGAACATATAGAATGCACCGGTCGGTTCAGGAACAGGAAGTCCCATATCATTAAATGCCTTAACCATAAGATTGCGTCTCTGCTGATAGCTTACGCGCATTTTTTCTACATCGTTCCATCCGCTGCGAAGTCCTTCCACAGCTGCATACTGACTGAAAATCGGCGGACAGATTGTGTTGTAACCGTGAAGCTTTACAATCTGAGCAAGCAGTTCCTTACAGGCAGCAATATAACCGATTCGCCAGCCGGTCATTGCAAAAGATTTAGAGAAACCGTTTAAGATGATTACATAATCCTTCATGCCGGGGAAGCTTCCGATGGAAACATGTTCTGCTCCGTCATAAGCACGCTCGCAGTAAGTCTCATCACTGATGCACCAGAGTTCGTGCTTCTTTACAACCTCTGCAATTTTTGCAAGTTCCTCTTTTGGAATCATTGTTCCCGTCGGATTATTCGGAGAACATATCATCAGGGCTTTTGTCTTTGGAGTTATTGCTTTTTCGATCTGCTCTGCTGTAGGATAAAAACCGTTTACGCTTGTATCAAGAGGAACAACAACTGCCTGTGTAAGACGAGCAAGCGGAGTATAGTTTACATAACAAGGCTGGCAGACAATAATTTCATCACCCGGATTAAGGATTGCACGTAGAACAACATCAACACCTTCGGAGGCTCCGACTGTCGGCAGGATTTCGTTTTCCGGATTAAAGAACATCCCGTAGCGTTCCATGTATTTTGCAATTTCTTCGCGCAGTTCAATAAGTCCCCAGTTTGAAGTATAAGACGTATGTCCCTGTTCAAGATGATAAAAAGCCTCTTCCCTCATGCACCACGGAGTCGGAAAATCCGGCTCACCGACAGAGAGAGAAATTACATCATCATGTCCGATGAGCATTTCAAAAAATTTACGGATACCGCTCGGCGGTGTTTCCATTATAGCTGTACTGAATCTATCTTTTCTCATAGTTATAAATGTCCTCTTAAACGGCGCCAAGGTTCTGGCAGTGAAGAGCCCGGCACGTCGGATTCTTTGCTTCTTTAAGCGATAACTCCTTCGCGGCGGTCGCTGTTCTGTTCAACATAAACAATGTCGTTTTCCTTGTACTTCTTAAGAAGGAAATGTGTTTTTGTAGAACGAACACCGGCAATTGTAGAAAGCTTACGGGCAACAAAGCCTGCAACTTCCTGAAGGGTGTCGCCTTCGATTATAACCTTAAGATCGTAACCGCCGCTCATAAGATAAACCGACTTAACCTGAGGGAAGCGGTAAATACGGTCGGCAATTCCGTCAAACCCATGCTCGCGCTCCGGCTGAACCTGAATCTCTATTTCGGCAACAACCTTCTCTTTTGCATTCACATCCTTTTCCGGATTAATAATTGCGGCATACTTCATTATTACGCCGTCATTTTCCAGCTTGCGTATAATCGCTTCTACTTCTGCTTCTGTTTTTTTTGTCATCGCAGAAATATCCTTTACGGGAATACGCGCATTATCTTTAAGGAGATTAAGGATTTCTTCTTCTTCGTTCATTGCTTCCTCCTGTTAATATCTTAGCCGCCGATAACGCCTTTTGTCGAAGGAACTTCGCCGTTGCGTCTCGGATCAATTTCTACCGCACTTCTTATTGCACGCGCTGCCGCTTTAAAAAGTCCTTCCATTTTATGGTGGTCACTTCTTCCGCGCAGTGTGTCCAGATGAAGGTTACAGTTTGCGTTTGCCACAAAGCCCTGCCAGAAATCTTCAAAACAGTCCGTCTGAAAACTTGCTTCCTTTCCGTCCTGCCCGATTGAAACAAGCGGAATGCCGGTAAGTTCAGGATTGCAGACAAGGAAAGAACGTCCGCCAAAATCAACGCTTGCACGAAGAAGGCTTTCATCCATCGGATAAATAAAAAATCCGCTTCTGAAAATTCCCGCACAGTTACCGAGCGCCTTTGCAAAGCACATGCCTAAAGCAATGCCGGTATCTTCGATAAGATGATGCTGGTCTACTTCGAGGTCGCCTTTGAGTTCACCCGTCAGGTCAAA
>JAGABO010000201.1 GCA_017614655.1 Treponema sp.
ACGAACGTCCCTTTAAGGGACAGCGACGAGTCAAACTGCAATAGACTTGAACGTCAGTGAAAGTCCGGGACTTAAGTCTCAGCTTGAGCCCCAGCCTTATAGGCTGTGCTCAAACCACCCGTTTGACGGGTGGTTGTGATTTACACATGCAGCTGGAGGGTTTTAAGACCTCTCTCGCGCAATTTAAATGCTGCATCCCAGTCATAGGACTTAATCCATGAATCATTATCTGTCTGCATTACGACAAACATCTGCTGAAGATATTTGTAAGCTGCACCTTCTGCAAGTTCATGAGGAGAGGACGGCTTAAAGACAAGAGAACAGTCATATCTTTTTAAGGCGCGCAGGAATTGCGGAACATCATCTTCTATAACTTTTTTTATAACAGGTTCTTTTTCTTCTGCCTGACCGTAAATAAAAATTTTTTCCGGAGCAAGAAGCGGTATGTAAATCGTAAGCGTTTTAAAAAGATCTGCTACCCACATTTTATAAGAGTCTTCACTCTTAAAAAGTGTTTTTATAATGTTTTCATCAAGACCAGACTGGGACGGCTTATCTCCGGTCCATGTTGCAGAAACATATTCACCTACAGAATAAGAGTTACCGTGCAGAAGAGAGCCCTTTATTGCAATGGAAAGTCCTACACCAATTCCGGATCTTCTTGCCCCGTCAAAGGCTTTTCTTCCTTCCATATTTTTTGCAAGAACGCAGATAAAATCTTCTTTTTCCACTTTGTCGCCTCTCTGCATTGCAAACTGTTTCCATGCAAGGCAGCGGGCATCATTTTCTATAGTGCAGGGGACACCGTAACGGCTGTAAAATGTTTCGGCAAAAGGAAAATCTATAAGTCCAAAAGGGTCAGAATACTTTATAAGGCCTTTATCAACATCAACAATACCGGAAACACAGACACAAATGCCAAGAACCGGAATGTGAAGTTCAGATACAGGCGCTAAAATTGATTCGATGATTTTGTCCATGGCATAAATGAAGCATGCTTCACTTTTTCCCCTGAACTCATCATTAAAAGGAGTTACCGCAGTGGTACTCAGGAGGATGGAACCGTCAACACTTATGACGACAACCGTATAATTTTCAGGCTGAAGGTCTATGCCGATTATGCATCCGAAGTTTTTGTTAATCGTAAGGGAAATGGGAGGACGTCCGCCTTTTGCAGAAGAACTTCCGACAACTCCTTCTAGGATTAAATCCTTTTCTATGAGTGAAGAAATAATATTTGTAATTGTAGAACGGTAAAGATCAAGTTTTTTTGCAATTTCGATTCTGCTTATATTTGTATTACGCCAGACCATTTCGAAAATAGACGAAATGTTGGTATTCTTCTGATACTGATTGTTACTTATATACATAAGATCCTCTGTGTAAATTCACATTAAATGATAAAAGCATTTTTTTGATCCGTCAACAAAAAATCTTATTTTAAGCAGGGCTTCTGCATAAAAAAACAGGGGTTTGTGCCCCTGTTTATTACGCTATCTGTTTTTAAGTAAATCCCTGATTTCTTCTAGAAGGATTGCTTCGTCGCTTTTTACTATAGCCGGAGTTTCTTCGGGTTTTGCTTCTTCCTTTTTCTTGAACTTTTAAAAAATCTGAATCACGATAAAGATACAGAAGGCTACAATCAGAAAGTCTACGATTGTCTGTATAAAGGCGCCGTATTTGATTTCTGTTTCGCCGATTTTAAAAGAAAGACTTGCAAAGTTTATCTTTCCGAGTGCAAGACCGATGAGCGGCATGATTATATCGTTAACAAGACTTGTTACGATTTTACCGAATGCACCTCCGATGATGACACCGACTGCCATGTCGATTACGTTTCCGCGTGAAATGAATTTCTTGAAAGCGTTTAATTCTTTTGCCGCACTTCCAAGACCGTTTTTTAAGCTTGCCATTTTTTTTCTCCTGTGATTTTAAATCTTTTCTGATTATAGAGCCTGATGCATTTTTAAAACAAGAGTTTTTTTTTGTATATCTGCCTTGTAGAACAGCCGGAAAAGTAATATAATCAGCAATCAATATTGAGGAGAAAATTTAATGATTGATTTTATAACAAGAAGTTTCAGCGGACTTGAAGAAAAAAAGAAGAATCCTGCCATTGCAGCCTTTGTAAAAAGTTCAGCATTTGTTTCGTATAAATATCCTGCTCTTGTAGATATTGACAAGGCAATTTCACTTCTCCCGGAAAATCCGACAGAAGAAGACTGTGCAAAAGTTCTTTCCCTTTCTCTTTTCTCTTTTATGGGAACAGACGGAATGCGCGGAAAAGTTAATACAGATAAATTCTCTTACACAGATGCCCTTTACAAGTATCTTAATGAAAACCTCATTACTATTCCCCTTCTGGAGCTTTCCGTTAAAGCTTTCGTAAGAATGATGAAAGAAAGCAAAAGACCCCTTAAGGTTTGTATCGGAAATGACAGCCGCGATAAGGCTACAGGCTGGGCGCTTACAACTGCCGTAAAGGATGCTTTTCTTAATGCAGGTGCTGCCGTTGTTGATATTGATGTTGCCCCGACTCCTTATGTTCCTCAGTATATGCTTGCTAACGGAATCGAAGGCGGTGCCGTTCTTACTGCAAGCCACAATCCTTCAAACCAGAACGGAATCAAGTTCTTCTTTGACGGAAAAAAACTTCTGAGTGCAGGAGAGGAGGGTGATTTTATCCTTTCTGCCTACATGCTTCAGGAAGCACTCGCTCCGTCGGTTGCCGGAACTCCTTCTTCTGATTATACAAAGCTTGATTATATTGATACTGCCGTTGCTTTCCTCGAAGACGTTATCAAGCCGGAATACCGCGAAAAAATGAAGGATGCCCGCATCATTGCAGATACTGCAAACGGTGCATGGTCACTTTATGCACAGAAATACTTTGAACGTAACAAGATTAACGTAAAGCTTCTTAATGCAAAGCCGGAAGGTGCTAACATTAACCACAACTGTGGTGTCGCAGAAATCGAAGGTCATGCTGCTTTCTCTGCTGCTGAACTTAGTGCTGCTCCGGAAGTAATCAGGTGCGTTTATGACGAAGGAAAGAGTGCTTCGGGTAACGTATACGGAATTGCCCTTGACGGTGACGGTGACCGCGGTTTTGTAATGAAGTATGACAGGGCTTCTGACAGTGTTGTTGTTTATGACGGCGATATGGAAGCTTATCTTATTGAATCGCTTGTTCATACAAAAGAAGCAGAGGGAAAAAAGGCAGTCTTTACCATTGAATCTGACCTTATGGCCGGAATCGAAATGCAGGATAAGTTCTCTCTTGTTCCGTATATGGCAGATGTCGGTGACAAATGGATCTGTAATCAGAATGCTGATGAAATGCAGGTTGGATTTGAATCATCAGGTCACGCAATCATCCCGTGTAAGATTAAGGAAAACGGAAAGACTCTTCTTACCGGAAACGGCCTTCTTACAGCCCTTATGACAGTTGCATCAATGGAAGACGGAAATACTTCATTTACAAAAGGTTTCTCCGATACCCTCTATACTTACTTCGTAAAGAAAGAAAAGTTCTATAACGGAAGTGAACTCTGGAAAGAAGATCAGGCTCTGGTAGAAAAGGGAATTGCTTCTCTTTCAGGAATGAGCTACGAAACCGTAGAAATGAAGGATCCGAATGTTCTGGTTTATAATGTGCTCGAAAACGGAAAAAAATGTGCTTTAATATTCATCAGAAATTCTGGAACAGAAGATAAAAATGCAGTATATTTGAAATGCAGAAAGGGATACGAAGAAAAACTTCTTCCGCTTGTAAAACAGGTAAGCGTACTCCACAGACAGAAGATGCTTGATCCGTCACGCGAAGAAGTTGTTCTTGAAAACAAAATCCTTTCGATAATAAAAGAGAAGGGTGTATTTGTAAAAGAAGATCTTGAATGTAATTCAGGTTCTCTTGTTTCTGCCCTTCATGCACTGGTTAAAGAGAGAGTTGTTGTAAACAAGAGCGAATCTTATTATCCGGTTGCCTGATTTAGCCTCCTTTTGGGTGCCAGGTTTCATGGGCTGGAAAAGTCTGCTTTGCCTCAAGTTGATTTTTCCTGTCCACAGCAGGTGAAGCCTGGTGCCTTTTTTATTTTAAATAAAAACTGCCATTGAAAAAAAACAGCTATATGTGTTATCATCGGCAGAGTGATTCAATATGAATTAAAATTTGATGGAGATATTTATGGTAGCTTTAATTGTAGGACTTATTCTTATCGGTTTCTGTGTTTTTGCATGTCTTCCGGCTGATGTAATAAGCTGCGGCCTTTACTGGGGCGGAAATGTGGTTGCATTCCTTAAGGGGTTTGTGCCTGTTCTTGCTGCTTTTATAGGACTTATTGCCGTGTTTATAGGATTTGCAGACATCAGGGACAAAAAAGAAGCAAAGAAAGAAGAGGAAGAGGCTAAATCAGCATCAGAAAACTAAGTTTCGGGAATATTATTGATTATAATCCAGTAAATTCCCTTGACTGAAAATGCTTTAAATGATATTTTGATTTACCCCGTATATATTGCGCGCAACTGCTCATTGTGCGTAAACGTCCTAAGTCAGATGCAGAACGGCGGACGTAATGTTTATTTGAAGGTATATACATGAAGACTATTTTTGAAAAAGAAAACGACGTAAAGCATGAATGGTACGTCATTGATGCTTCAGGAAAGACTCTTGGTCGTGTAGCTGCTAAAGCTGCAAGCGTACTTCGCGGAAAGCACAAGCCGACTTACACACCTAATGCATTCTGCGGTGATTATGTTGTAATCATCAATGCAGACAAGATTCAGGTAACAGGAAACAAGGGTGAGGATCTTAAGTACCGTCACTACACAGGATATGTACGCGGTCTTACAACTTACTCTTTTGATGAACTTCTCGACAGAAAGCCGACTGCTCCTCTTGAAAGAACAATTGCAGGTATGCTTCCTCACAATCGTCTTGGACGCAAGCTCTTTACAAACCTTACGGTTTATGCAGGCAGCGAGCATCCTCATGCAGCTCAGAATCCTAAACCACTTGAAGTGTAATCCCAGGAGACAGTGATGATTAAGAATATTGCAATCGGAACAGGTAGAAGAAAGACTGCTACAGCACGCGTTTTCTTACGCGAAGGCTCTGGCAAGATTGTTGTAAACGGAAAGGAAGTAACTGAATACTTCAAGAGCGCAACTCAGGTTCGCCTTGTAAATCAGCCGCTTCTTGTTACAAGCAACAATAACAAGTTCGACATTCTTATTAACGTAACTGGTGGTGGACTTAACGGACAGGCTGCAGCTTGTCTTCACGGTCTTTCACGCGCACTTACACAGGTTGATCCGAACTGCCGTCCTGCCCTCAAGGCAAACGGTTACCTCACACGTGATTCACGCATGGTAGAACGCAAGAAGTACGGTCAGCGTGGTGCACGCAGACGCTTCCAGTTCTCTAAGCGTTAGTATTTTACACGACGGAGTTTTTTCTTCCGTGGTAATTACAGAGATAAAGCAGGCTTTGAACGGTGTTTACGAAATTACACCGGACTCGGGGTCTGCCTTTTTTTTGCGGAAAGAATACCTCTCTTCTCAGGAAGACGCAGTTCTTCTGGAGTGCGGTGCTGTTGTAGAAGGGGAAGCAGAAGTTTCTCTTATGGAAGCTTCCCTGGTATTCAGCGTAGAAAAGGCTGCAATGTCGTATCTTGCACGGTGCGAACATTGCCGTGCAGGTTTAAAACTAAAGCTTCTTAAAAAGAAACTTCCTGCACGGTGCATAGATGCAGCTCTTGATTTTCTTGAAGCAGAAGGATATCTTGACGACGAACGGTTTGCAGGAGCATGGCTCAGAAATCGTTCCATAGATCACAACGAAGGAAGGGTTCGTGTTGTGAGCGAACTCCTTTCCCGCGGTGTAAGTTTGGCTTGTGCAAATAAAGCTGCCGACGAATTTTTTTCAGAAAATGATGAAGTTCAGATCTGCCGGCGTGCTTTAAATAAATTGTTAAAGACAGGAAGGGAAGGCGATAAAATAACCGCATCTCTTTTACGAAGCGGTTTTTCCATGAATGTTATAAAAGCATCCCGCTCAGAAGAAAACTATGGGTAAGAGTAGCGTAAGAGAAAAAGAAGTTTATTCAGCTCTGGAAGTTGCAAACATCTGCGGCGTTGTAAATCAGACTGCCATAAACTGGATTAAAAACGGATATCTTAAAGCATTTAAAACTCCCGGCGGACAGTTCCGCGTTTATCTGGAAGATCTTGTGGCATTTATGAAGTCCCGCTCGATGCACATTCCGGAATCAGTTCTCGAACAGATGAAGAATGAAAAAACACTTCTTATAGTTGATGACGACAGGACATTCAATTCTGTATTAAAAAAATTTCTGGACGACAAAGGCGTGCCGTTCAGCATAAATCAGGCATTTGACGGATTCGAAGCAGGAATCAACATGGAGCGCCTTAAGCCTGAATGTATCATCCTTGATATTGATCTTCCCGGTATTGACGGATTTAAACTTCTGGAAAAACTTTCTGATGATAAGACATTGGGAAAGCCGGTTGTCTTTGTTGTAACGGGTCTTGAAGATGCGGAACTTGAACCGCGCTGTCTCTCTTTTGGTGCCTCTGAAGTTTTTAAAAAGCCCCTTGATTTTTCGGCTATGCTTTCCTGTATAAATTCAAGATTTAAGCTTTAGAATCTTCTGCTGCAGCTTCACGAAGCATATCTGAATAGTAGCGGTTTTCGATCCTGTCTTCCGGTATTCCGCATAGAGAAAGAATTTCTTCCAGCTTTTTACGTGCAGCTTCCCGTATCTTCGGAGAATCCTCCGGAGAAAGTATTTCTATTTCGAGAAAATCTCCGAGCGGCGGAACAGAACAGAGTTCAAGGGAGGCTTCTTCATAAGTCCACAGAAGTACGTCCTTGTGTTTTTTTAATGAAAGTTCAAAACCGAAGTCTTTTAAAAACGTTTTTAAAGCTGCGTCATCAGAGATTATGCATTCTTTTTCGTCATTTACTTCCATCAGGTTTTTGTCTTTAATGTGCTCTTCCTTGTGTTTGTAGGTAAGAAGAATTTTTTCTGAACCGTCACAGGATTCTTTTCTTATGCGGATTTTGTTTTTTAGAAAAACTCCGTCACTGTTTTTTAGGCCGAAGTATTCATCATTCCGGATGATGTGGCCCTTAAAATCTGCAAGTGAATTAAGTTTTTTTATAAGGGCGTCCCTGTCCTGAACGCGGGCTTTGAGTTCAATTTCGGTCATCTTTAAAAGCCGGCCTTTTTTAATGCTCTACAGGCATCGTTGTATCCCAGTTCCATAAGCATATCAATTTTATCATTCATGAAATTAACTGTACCCGAAATGATTGTACCGAGATCTTCTGAAGGAATTATGTTGATAACCTTGTCCTTTCCCCTGATTTTTAGGATGCCGTCTTTTCCGAGTTCTTTTTCTGACTGAAGGTATACGACGATTGCAATTCTTGATGAAGCTGAATATTCAACGGGTTCAACGGGGGTATTTGCTCCTCCTGCAAGGTCAAAGCCGCCGTCTATGTATTCTGCTTCGCCGGTAAGGTTTCTTCCTTCGTAAATGATTTCGCTTCCGAGTCGTACGGAAGGATAGGCAACGGGAAGGGCAGAGGATGCAAGAAGAAGTTCTTTTACGGCTTCGTCTGAAGTCTGTTCGTTAAGCTTAAAGTATCTGACTGATTTTCTGTTGTTAAGGAGACTTACGATCCGCTTTAAATCCAGAAAGTTTTTTTCGAGTGCAGAAACATAAACCGTTTTGTCTGAATTTTTTAATGATTCAAGTGAAATGCTTTTTTTGATTATTTCGTCAAGAGAGTCGCGCGTAAAAAGTCCGCCAGAGTGTGATCCGCCCAGAAAATATTCGGTAAGGTCTGCAACTGCTAAAAATGTGTTGGAGAATGCTGCTGTTATTTTTCCGAGCACGGAAAGGCTGTCTTCCGAAGAAACACTTGTGTCTTCTAGCTGAAGGTAACTTTCATATACATTCTGAACATACGAAACTATATCGCTGATGTTTGTAAGATCCGGAAGAAGAAACGAATAAAATCCGACTTCATTTTCCCAGAGCTTTCTTGCATTTTCCCAGTCTCCGCAGGCAAACAGTGCTGCATTAAGAGAGCCTACTGATGTTCCGCTTACAACTCCGACTCTTTCGGACAGGTGAAATTCATCCAGTGCACGCCATACTCCGATCTGATACGCACCTTTGGCTCCACCTCCGGAAAAAACAAGACCTATGTCCTTTTCTGTCCGAAAAAGAGGCTTATTTACGAATTTTGAGCAGGCTGTAAACGAAATGAGAATAACTGTAAAAAATGTAAGTATTGAAAGTTTCTTCATAATTTAAAGGGTAACACTACATAGTGATTTTTTCAATCATATGGAAATAAATCGTTATACTATTGAAATAAATACGCATTTTCATTAGAATAGACCAACTAATTCGTTTTATGATAAGGGCGGATTTTAAATTCAGAACTTTTTTTTGAGAGGTAGAAATATGGCTTTTGATATTACTAAAGTACGTAATATCGGTATCAGTGCCCACATTGACTCCGGAAAGACAACCACTTCAGAGCGCATTTTGTTCTATTGTAACAAGATTCATGCAATTCACGAAGTTCGCGGAAAGGACGGTGTTGGTGCTGTAATGGACAACATGGAGCTCGAACGCGAGCGCGGTATCACAATCCAGTCAGCTGCAACACAGGTTCAGTGGAAGGACACAACAATCAACCTTATCGACACTCCCGGCCATGTTGACTTTACTGTAGAAGTTGAACGCTCACTCCGCGTTCTTGACGGTGCTATCATGATTCTCTGTGCTGTTGCAGGCGTTCAGTCTCAGTCAATTACTGTTGACCGCCAGCTTAAGAGATACCATGTACCCCGCATTGCTTTCGTAAACAAGTGTGACCGTCAGGGTGCAAACCCGATTCGTGTATGCGGTCAGCTTCGCGATAAACTTGGTCTTAACGCTCACATGATGGAGCTTCCTATCGGTCTTGAAGACAAGCTCGAAGGTGTTGTTGATCTCGTAAGCATGAAGGCAATTTACTTTGACGGAGACAATGGTGAAATCCTCCGCTATGCAGAAATTCCTTCTCACCTCGTAGATGATGCAAA
>JAGABO010000202.1 GCA_017614655.1 Treponema sp.
CGGATGCAGATGTTTCCTCCAAGCGTTGCAATGTTTCTGATTGTTTCGGTTGCAACGGTAATAAGGGCATCATAAAGGACAGAAGGAAGATTTGATTTTCTGACTTTTATCATTTCGGAAAGCGTTACGCCCGGACCAAATTCAATAAAGCGTTCATGTTTTTCTATGCTGCAGAGCTCCGGAACACGGAATACAGAAATTGAATGCACGTTGTCCGGAGTGCTTGCCGTACATCCGCCGGTTATATTTAATGCAGCGAGTGAATTAATATGGAAGATTACGTCGTCTAATGTATTTGCAGTAAGTGATGTGTTTTTATTTTTTTGCATTCTGTCTTCCTTCCCGTGCATGATTTGCAGCAATTGCGTAGAGAATTCCGTTTGCAAGAGTATTTCTGTCGGTGCAGCACGGTTCTATGCTTCTTAGTGCTGTGGATATTTCTTCTATATCCGGCCGGTGTTTTTTTGATACGAGGGAAAATGCCGTAAGGATTTTTCCTGCATTGCACCAGCCGCAGAGATGAACTCCTGCCTGATTAAATCCTGTAATTATATCCTGATATATCGGATTTGTTTTTAATCCTTCGAGAGTTTCTATTTTTGAGTTTTTTAGAAGAGGGGCAGTTATTCTGCAGGAAGGAACGGGAAGGCCGTTGTATAAAACCATGCAGTTTCCGCACAGTCCTTTTTCGCAGCCGCACTTAACACTGTAGATATTTTCGCGGCGTAAAAGGTGAAGGAGGCTTTCGTTACCGTCTGTTTCAAGCGTTGTGTTTTTGCCGTTCAGAGTCAGTAATATCTTCATGTTTTTCCTCCTGTTTTTTTAGAGCGAGTTTCTGTTTAAGTACGTCAAAAATTCCCGATGTTTTTAATGGGACAGAACTTATTCTGCAGTTTATACACTGACTCAATGCCTGTGTTATGGCTGCCGGTAAAACCTGGAAGATAAGTTCACCAATCTGGCATGGGTTTTTATCTGACTGAATAAAAGAAATATGAATGTCCGGACAAAGTGTTTCATCATCCTGAATAAATGAACGGAGTACCTTAAGGACTGCAAGTGTAATTGCATTTTCTGCAGAACTGAGGCTTAGAATTTTTCCGCCGGAAATAACAATGCTGATTGACTTTATGTTTGCGCGGTAAATTGTTCTGTCCAGTTCTGCTTCTACGCTGCATGCTGCAAATGCCGTTGAATGAAATGGTCGACCCGAAAAAGTTTCTTTATTCCATACTTCTTTTTCTTTTGGCGAAATTGATTTTCTTACCGTAACGGGAAGTTTAGTTCCAGTTTTCTTTTTCTTAAGGTAAGTACAGCATTTTTTTAGAAGTTCCGTCATTACGGAAATATTGCTGTATACGCTTTCCGGAGAAAGAGGTTCGTCTTCATTTTCGAAAGCCGAAGAAAGATTGATGCTGCCCTGCGGTATATCCATTATGGATGATGCAGTTTTTTTCCAGATGAGTTCAATGGATTCAGAAGCGCCTGGACAGTGAATCGTAAGTGAAAGATCTTTTTCAAGCGTTACTTCCAGTATCTGTTCATGACTGTAAACCTGTGAACCGTAGTAACAGGAACCTTCGTATGCACAGGCAAAACCTATTCCTTTTAGAGGTGCGCTTGTTGTAATTTTGGTATTTTCTTCAAGAAGATTTTTTCTTGTACGGGATTCTTCGCTGTAGAAAAAATATTTTCTGTTAAAGTCACTGTTTTCTGCAAGTGCATTTATTGTTTCTACCGGTTTTTCGAATTCAAATATAAACGGAAAGTCTTCATCTGATTTTTCTTTTGCAGTTTTCTGCTTTCTTTTTGAAAGTCCGGTAAAATTTGCAATTCTTAAATCCGTCGGGAAAATTCCAAGTTCAGTACTTATCTGATTCATGTGATTTTCAAGTGCAAAAAATGCTGCATTATCTATCTGACGTAAATCTATTGAAGACGGCGGATTGTAACTTCTTTCTGCAGTTGCATGAATGCGGAGGTTTTCTGTCTGGTAGCAGCCGGTGGATGCAATTACAAGGCGGTCAATTATTTCCTGACAGAACGGATTTATAAAACCAGCATCAACTTCGATGTTTACATCCATTGCCTTTATTTTTGCATCTTTTGTTACAGCGCTTCTGTGCGTAATTTTAATAGGCTGCATGCTCTCCATGAACTTTTCCTGTTCAAGCCGGGTGTATACAAGCTTAGCACTTTTGCCGGTAAGTACGCTTACAAGTGCTGTCTGGGCAGTTATTACGGAGTTAAAATAGATTCCGTTTGTTCCGTTGTTGAATGATTTTGTTTTTTTAATGATGATATCATCGGCATCTATTGCTAGTGATTCGCTCAGAATGGTTCGTAAACTGTAAAACCACTGGGTGGGCGTAAAAACCGTAAGCTTTGAATCTTCATAGGTACAAAGGGAACCGCTTGTTTCGCTGCAGTGAAGCTGAGTGAGTGCGTAAGTGCTTTCTGTTTTTACAATTTTTATTCCGTCTTTTTCTTCAAAAAGTTTATCGAAGTTATTGCTTTCTTTCCCGTACAAAACATCACGGGTTGTTATAACCGGAGAAAAAAGTTCTTCGATTTCTTCCTTTGAGTTTTCTTCTGTATCTGATTTCTTTTTTCTTCTTCCTTTTGTCTTAGCTTCGTTTACAGAAAAATAATAGTCGATTGAATTTCTGTCAAAGCCGATTTGAATTTCATTAAAGAATTTAAGCACAAGCTTTTCATCCGGACCTGCAAGAAGGGCAATTGGTTCTCCAAGATAAGAAACGTTACCTTCGGAAAGAATCGGAATTTTTCCAAGCGGAGTGTCCATAAAGTTCATGCCGGGAATGTTTCGTGCAGTAAAAATAAAATAGCCGTCCGGAAGGGCAGGGTGCGTAACGGATGTGATGATTCCTTTTTTTATGGGGCTTCGGATGACTTTTACATACAGCATTCCGTTTGCACTTAAATCGGAGTAGAATTCATTTTCGAAGGAAACTTTAAGTGCCCTCGCCTTTGTTACTTTTTTTTCAGGCATGATATTTTTCTCCAGTTTTCCTTACACAGTCAATTACATAAGAAATCATTTCGTCCGTCATGTCGGGCCAGAGGGGAAGTGATACTGTTTCCTGATAGTGTTTTTCTGCATTTGGAAAGTTTTCTGCAGTAAAGTCCGGATATTTTTCTTTCCACCAGGTAAAATGGAAAAGCGGAATAAAGTGCATGCTGATTCCGACTCCCATATCCTGAAGTTCTTTTGCAAATTCATTTCGCGTGCATTTAAGCTTAGAAAGGTCCAGCCTCATAAGATAAAGGTGCCAGGCGTTTCCTTCCGAGTCCGGAGGAAGCTTTACAAAATCCATGCTGGAAAAAGCTTCACTGTATTTTTTTACATGGACTTTCCGTTTTTCAAAGAAAAGGTCTGCCTTGGAAAGCTGAACTCTTCCTGCAGCAGAAAGAATGTCGGGCAGGTTTGATTTAAATCCCGGCGCAATGATGTCGTATTCCCAGCTTGCCTTTGTAGAAGTGTAGCGGTCCCATGCATCCCTGTTCATTCCGTGAAGCCGCATTGCCGTAATCCGTTTTGCAGCTTCATCATCATTAAGTGTAATCATTCCGCCTTCGCCGGTAGTGATTGTCTTTGTTGCGTAAAAAGAAAACACTCCTGCGTCGCCCAGAGCCCCTGCCATTCCCAGAGGCGTCCTGCTTGGAAAAGAGTGAGCGCAGTCTTCGATGATTTTTACGTTAAACTCGCGGGCAAGTTCTTTTATTTTATCCATGCGGCACACGTTTCCTGCAATGTGAACCGGAACGATTGCCTTAACGTTTTTTCCTTTTTCTGATTCAAGAATTTTTCTGATTGATTCAGGCGAAATTGAATACGAATCTTTTTCTGTGTCGGCAAAAAGAACGTCTGCTCCTAAATGCACTGCACTGGCTGCCGTAGAAACAAAAGTGTAGGGTGTAGTGATTACAGAAGTTCCGCTTTTAACCCCGAAGGCATCCATTGCAAGAATCATTCCACTTGTGTTGCTGTTTACTGCAAGCGCATGTTTTGTTCCGATTTTTGCTGCGAACTCTTTTTCGAACTCATGGGTTTCGTTTCCTGTAGTAAGCCAGCCGCTTCTTAAAACACGGACAACTGCATCTTCTTCTTCCTTTCCTATGGAAGCCTTAAAAAAAGGAACGTTCATCTTTTCCATTAAAGCACCACCTTGTTCCTGTTTTTCTTTTCTTCTATATAAAAGTCATCCAGGGTTTTAAAAGTGCTCCTTAATATTTTAAGAAGTTCATCCCGGTTTCTGTAAAGGCTTTTGTTTTTTTCGTCATAAAAGCAGATTGAGTAGAGCTTTGTAAGAAGTTCATTTAGTGAATAGCCCTCCGGCGGTATGTTTGTAAGGCGGAGTATTTTCTTAAAGCCGGTAGGTTCCGGGTTTTCTTCCTTAAGCCAGAGCGGTTCTGTAAGGCGTTCGCCCGGTCTTGCACCGATTATTTTTATGCTGATGTCCTTTTCCGGTTCAAAGCCGGAGAACTTTATTATCTGCCGTGCGAGGTCAATTATCTTTACGGGTTCTCCCATGTCCAGAAGATAGCTTTCTCCGTTTTTACCGGTTCCGCCTGCCTGAAGCACAAGGGAACATGCTTCCGGTATCGTCATGAAGTAGCGTTCCATCTTTTCGTCGGTTACGGTTACAGGTCCGCCGTTTTTTATCTGCTCCATAAATAGGGGAAGAATAGAGCCTCTGCTTCCAAGAACATTAGCAAAACGAACAAAACTGAAGGCCTGATTTTCTGCAGCATTTTTTGCCGAATCCAGAACGATTTTTTCGGAAAGCATTTTGCTTACTCCGTAAACACTTACGGGAGCAACGGCTTTGTCTGTAGAAATAAGGACGAACTTTTCTACTCCGCTTTCAAGGGCTGCATCGCACAGGTTCTTTGTTCCGAAGACATTGTTTTCTATTACTGCAACAGGATTTTCTTCCATCATGGGAACATGCTTGTAGGCTGCACAGTGGAAGATAACGTCTGCATGTGTTTTAGAAATAATGTACTTAACATATTCCCTGTCTTTCATGTCGCCTATGATCGGGACAACAACGGCTTTTTCTCCGACCCCTTCATTCTGGAGCGTAAGAAGTTCCCTGTAAATTGTTACTATTGAATTTTCGCCGTGACCAAAAAGATAGAGTCTTTCTGCTCCTCCTTCAAGAAGCTGTCTGGAAAGTTCGCTTCCGATTGAACCGCCTGCTCCGGTTATAAGAACACGCTTTCCCTTTAAATAAGAAAGGCTTTCCCTTAACGAAATTACAACCGGAGTCCGTCCGAGAATGTCGGGAGGGTTTATATCGCGGGCCTGAATAAGGTGTGCTTTTCCGTCTACAACCTGACTTACGGACGGAAGAATCTTTATGTTTAAAAAACCTGCGCTTACGAGTGTGTTGTAAATGCTTCTTATGCGTTCAACGCCGGCGCTTGGAATTGCAATAATAGCCTTATCTACGGGATTAACGCGGAGAACTTTTGCAATGGAGTCGATGGGACCAAAAACGTCTATTCCGTCAATTCTGGTTCCAATAAGGTTTTCGTCATCATCAAGGAAAGCCGTCACTTTCCCGAAAACCTTTTTTCGCTGCAGGTCCTGTGCAATCATCTGACCGGCAAAACCTGCACCAATTATGTAAAGACGGCTGTCATTATCCGGCATGCCCTTATTTTAGCATTTACAGCCTGTTTTGTGAATTATCTTAGTCTTAATTATCCCTAAACTTTATTTTTAGGATTCCGATGTTTAAAGAGAGAAAAAAAGGGCTTTCCAGGTGTGGGGCTCAAAAAGGGGATTTTTATGTTCGGAAAGAAATTTGCGTTAACGCTTATTCTTGCATCGTTTTGTCTTGCGCTGGGGGCGGAGTCTGTTGCATTCTGTCTTATTCAGCATGATTCTTCTTCCGAAAACATTCGATTCTCTTCTTATGTGATAGAGGATTCCCTTTTTGATTATTTTTTCTCGCGCGGTTTTATTGTGACAAATTCTCCTGCAGAAGCATTAAAGGATTCTGATGATGAATCTAAATCAGAAAGAGAGGCACTGGGAGAAGCCAGAGAAGGCGGCTGTGAATATTTTGTCCTTCTTTCGACACAATATGACACTTCTGAATCTACGTCACCGGAATCGCTTAGTACGGATAACATAAAAACAGCGGAATGGAAGCTTTATGATGTAAAGGCCGACACCGTAATAAGGACTGGAAAAAGGATTCCGTCCCGAAAAAAATCGTCAACAATGCAGGCTGGTGTTTCAGATTTTGCGTTTGAACTTGCTGACGACATATACAAAGCCATACATCAGAATAAATAGGGCAGGTGGGGAACTTATGAAAAGACTTTTAACTGCATTCATCTTTACGGCATTTTTACCGTTCTCATTTTTTGCGGAAACCATAGAAGGCTCTGTTGTTGTCGGTGCAAAGGATGAACTTCCGGAAGGTCTCTTTGTAAAGGCACGGGGGTATCTTCCCGGAGATATAATAACCCTGACAAATTCTTATGACGGAGAAAAAATACAGCTTTTAAATCTGGGCACTCTTGATGATGACAGCGAGGCAGCAATTGTTCTCTCGCGCGAAAGTGCAGAAAAACTCGGAATTACGCCGGGAACGAAAAGTCCCGTAACACTTGAAACCAGAAGCGGTTCTTTTGATCAGCGTGCAAGCGGCAGGGCTCTTGTAACAAAAACTTCTGCGCCTAAAAAAGAAGCGGCACCTGTAGAATCATATCCGGAAGAAAACAGCGGTGATGAATTTTACGGTTCATTTGAAGAATCAAAAAATGCAGTAGAAACTCCTTCTCCTCTTGATGAAAAAACTGATTCTACTGTTCAGAAAGAAGAATCTGCTTCTCAGAAAGAAAAAGAAGTTCCTGCAGAAAAAGAAGCTGAACCTGCTGCACCTTCTTTGGAAGAAGAAGTTGAATACGAAAAATTTGATGCGGATGAACTTCCGGAAGATAATGAACCTAAAGCAGAAGAGCCTTCTAAGGAAGATACACAGGAAGAACCTTCTGTCAGTGAACAGGTAGAAGCAGAGCCGGAAAACAACGAAGCTGCCTCTGATACTCCCGAAGAAAATGAAGAACCCGCTGCAAGTGAAGAACCTGATTACGAAGCATTCAATCCGGATGAACTTGCAGAAATCGAAGATGAAACTCCTCCTTCCGAAGCTCCTGTTTCGGAAGAACCGGCAGAGGAAGAACCTTCTCCGGAAGATACAGCTCAGGAAGTAGTTGTGCCGGAAGAACCAGATGAAGGGGAACAGTTTACTCCAGATGAACTTTCTGCTATAGAAGAAAAACCGGAAGAAGCTGTCCCGGAAGAACAGCTTCCTGTAGAAGAAAATCTTCCTCCGGAAAATGATCTTGAGGGTGAACGTGTTGATTCTAATGAACCTGTTGTTTCGGATGACGGTGAACTTTTTGCAGATGATGTTGAACCTGTAACAGAAGAAGTTAAGCCGGTAGAAGAAAAAGTTACGGAAGATCTTCCGGGAGAAAAAGTAGAGAATGTAATTCCTGCAGAAAACGAAGCTGCACCGGAAAAAGACCTTGACGGCGAGGAAGTTATCTCTGTTGAACCTGTTGTTCCTGTTAAGGAAGAACCTGCTGCAGAGGATCTCCCAGGAGAACTTGTAACTAATGAAGATCCAGTTTACGAAGTTCCGTCTGATGATGAACCTTCTGATGACGAGCCTGTAGCAGACTTTACATATCTTCCTGCAGAGAACGAGGGTGTACCTGCTTCGGATCTGGAAGGAGAAGATGTTGCTTCTAAAGAGCCGGAAAGAATTCCTTGTGCTGATATGAAGGGCGAAGAAGTACTTTCTGTTGAACCAAAGCCTGTACCTCTTCCGGATTCGGAAGGCGAGAAGGTAGAAAATAAGGAACCTGTTAAGGAACTTCCGGATAATGCTTATGAAGGAATCGTTCTTGTACCGGCAGAACCACTGCCTCCGGAAAACGAACCGGAGCCTGTCGAAGCAGAGGAAGTTCCTTTTGAACTGGAACCTGTACCTGAG
Organism: Treponema sp.; assembly: GCA_017614655.1. Taxonomy (GTDB): domain Bacteria; phylum Spirochaetota; class Spirochaetia; order Treponematales; family Treponemataceae; genus Treponema_D. The sequence goes on from JAGABO010000202.1 coordinate 8,046, forward strand.
GATCTTCCGGGAGAAAAAGTTAAGGAAGCAGCTCCTGCAGAACAATTGGCCTTCGACCAGACCGAAGCCCCTGCAGAAGACCTTCTTTCAAAGTATATAACGGAAGAAAGTGAACTTAAGAAGGGTGCCTTCTATATTCAGGTTGCAGCGTTCTCTAAGAAAGAAAATGCCGAAGCCCTTATAAAGAAGTATCCGCGCTATCCGTATGCGATTATCATAACCAAGACCGGTTCTTACAAGATTCTTGCAGGACCTCTTAACGAAGATGAATACGGAGCAGTATTTGAGCGCTTTAAGTCGTATGGATTTAAGGATGCTTTTGTAAAGAAAATTAAATAAGATGAATTAAAATAAAAAAAAACTGCCTGTAGATGAAGTGCACCCCTAAAGTTGGACAAATAAAGTTCAATTTTGGAGGTGCATTTTTTATGTCAAAATACTCAGAAGAGTTTAAGCTAAGTGTTGTAAGAGCTTACCTAACCG